>PLGF01000029.1 GCA_003138485.1 Verrucomicrobiales bacterium
CAGGGCGAAGCAGCCCGCAAAGCCCGCGCGCAAGCGTCTGCCCAATAATTTGTTCACTTGTGCATCGACTATCCAGTTCCATCTGCAGCGTCGCCCTGCCAAGCGAAATATGCGGGCTAAGTCACACCTTGCCGATCCAGCGGCGGCTCTCCCATACGGCGCGCAGCGAAACGAGGTTGCGCGGGTCCAGGATGTTCCTGGCGGCGGCGGCCCATTTGCCGTTTCGCAGGTTCCGCGCGGCATCACTGGCGTTGACGGCCACAAATTGCAGGACACTCGGGTCCCGGTAGCAGTCAATCATGCACTTGGTGCAGCCGTCGCGGATCAGTTTCGTCTCGTCGAACTCGTAGATGCCGCACATTGGCTTGTCCCAGGCGTGGCAACGGTAGAGGTTGAGGTTCCAGTCCAGGTAAAAATACTTGTGTCCCCCCAGGCATCCGAACCGCTCCGGCTGGCCGCGCAGGTGGCGTTGCATATCGGTGAGGGACTCGCGCGGATTGGCCACCGGAAAGCCCGTGCGCTCCTTCATCCGTTTGATCTTCTCAAACACGCCGATCAATTCCTCCGCCTTGTAGCTGACCAGCGCCGAATCGCTGAAGCTCAAATAGCTCGAGGCCAGACGGGTCAGCGGATAGCTGAAGGTGCAACTGGCAAAGCCCAACGCGCGCAGAAAATCAGGGAGCTTCTCATAATGGTCAATCAGGCGGCTGGCCGTGACGCTGGCGGTGGTTTGCACCCCAAGCTCCCCAAAGACCGCGTTGGCCCGTTGTATCTTGCGGCAAACGCCGGGCAAGCAGCGGTTTTTTTCGTGCCGCGCCACGTCATGGGCGTCGATGGACATGATGACGCTGCTCAAACCGCTGGCGGCCAGGGCGCGCATGTTCTCCTCCGTCCAGAGGGAGCCGTTGGTGCAGATCATCGGGCGAATTCCGCGTTCGGCGGCGTAGCGCGTCATCTGGGGCAGTTGCTTGTGGAGCATCGGTTCGCCGCCGACAAACAGGAGGTAACCAATGTGGTTGCGGACACAAATGTCGATGACATCCCGGGCCTGTTCGAGAGTGACGCTGCGGCGCTGGCGCGGATCGAACCGGTCGGCGGCGAATCCGCAGAATTCACATTGGGCGTTGCAGACATTGGTGATGGCAAACTGCAAATAGCCCGGCCCTCCATGGTCCAGGATTTCGCGCAAGAGCTTTGGGAGGCTTTTCCGGGGTGTCGCCACCGGCGGCAACGGCGCGGCGCGGCTGGAGGCCGGCGCGCGTATTGTCGTGGGTTCTCGCGGATAGACTATCTCGGTATCCATACTCAACTCTCTGTCTTGGGGACATACAGGGGAGGAACGCCCGCTTGTCACTGATGCAAAAATGCGGCGGGTTGGAGGAAAAGTCAAGCCAACCGGGCGCGAATGACGAATGTCCAAGCCGGAACGATGCGGTTATCAAATCGAGATTTGACAGGATTCACAGGATGAACAGGATGGATTGAAAATCCAGGGCCAACCACCGGAGGATGTGGCATAACCCCGATCATCAGCGACTTTTCCAGGAGCGCGAACGGGTTCCAATAGACCAGATCAAATGTCAGTATCAAATCCTAAACCTTCCGGCTTGTTGCAACAACGCGCGTTCAAGGTGCAGGGGCAATCAATCGCGATGGGGCCGCGCGGCTTGTCCCGCCATAGCCTTGCGCGACGGCGGAACCCTGAGAGCGCAGAAGCAACTGACTCGGCCAAATTAATCCGGTTCCACTCCACCACACCGTCTCAAATCGCCGAAGATATGCTCTGTGGTCCCTGCCGAATCTTCCACCCTCTCCACGCCCCCAGTCCGCCGCAAAAAGCTTGCAAAAAGCCGGAGTTATCCCAAAATCGCCCGCAGATTGCGTTACAGACCCATAAATTTCTTGAAACTCTATGCACGATTCAGTCCTTGCCATTCTCTTTACCATCATGGCCTGCGCGATAGGAGTGGCGGTTTACAGCGTATGCCTGCAGAAGCGTGCAGTTGCGAGGCAAGGCAAAGCCATCCAACATATGGACGAGAGTACCGAGCGAGCAAAGCAATCGATGGAACTTGTCAGGCAGTCCATCGAGATGCAAAAGCAAGGCATCGAACTTTCGAAGGAAGGCAATGCTCTGCTAAAGGAAATCCTGAGATTATTGAATAGTAGGGCGGGCGAATGATGATTAATGCCGGGCTTTCAATGTCCACCGTTCTGCTATTGACTCCCAACCCCCTTCCGCATTAAAAAATCAGCGATGAATATTGCGGAATTAACGGCAAGCCAACTTCGACAGATCTTTGCCATCAAAAAGCGGATCGAGGCGCTGCGAAGCCAACTTGATTCAATCCGCGGTGGTGAAGGGGCGGGGGTTGAAGCGCCTTCTTTTGCTCGACGCAAATTCAACGTCACCACGGTTTCCAAACGGGAACTCGTCGAAGCTCTGGAACGCGCGATGGAAATGCGCTTGGCGAAGGCGGAGGCTGAATCCAAGGCAACAACAGGCAATGGACGATTGAGTGCCGCGGGAAAGGCTGCCACCAAGGGGAGGCCGGCGAAGGTCAATGGCGACGGGAACGCACCCGAACCGGCCAATGAGGAGGATCGAAGGGGGAGTCGCGGTTCAGGGAGAGAAACCGAAGTCCGTGAGACCGGCCGTGGATTGGTGGAGCATTTGGATGAGATCGGCAGCCAGCAGGGTCATGCTCAACTTATCCAGCATTTGATGAGCTTGGGCATTCATTACAGCGATGATGGCGCCGGACGGAGCGGAGATCATGGCGTCCAGGTTAATATCCGCGATCCCTTTAATCCCGACACGATGCCGGAGTGGCTTAAAGTTTCCCGAGACCAATTCCCAGCCCTTGCGGAGGCGGTTTACAGTTTTGCGGACCGACACCGGAACAGGGTTTTGCGCCGGCATGAACGCACGGCCAACATCAACGGCCTGTCGAACTTCATTGATGTCATGGCCGCGACGAGCAAGGTGCTTTTTGTTTATCTGCGGCGCGGGGTTTTGACGCAGCCCCAGGTCATTGCCCGAATAAGGGATTATATTAACATTTTCACGGGGACGATACCGGAATACAGAGACGAGGAGGCGACCGGATACCTGGCCCGGATATATTCGAGTCATCAGGGAAACCCGGAGCAATTGAAGAAGACTTTTGAGAAGCACAACGTACCGGGGCATCTGGGCGCACTGCTGCGGGTGGCGCAGGTTGTGCGGGGCAGCGCGGACGGTTCCGATGCAAGCAACGCGGGAAGCCAGCTTCCCATGCTGGGGGATCAAATCAGACTGTTTGAAAACAGGATTGGCCTTGGCGGGGCATCGGCGGCGCGGATTGCCAGGGCATTGGAGCATTACGAGATGCTGACCGATCAGGAACTGGCATTGTGGACCAAAGGGGTTGCAGTGAAGCGGGGCGTGGAGCCAGGAGCGGAACTGCCGTTATTAAACAAAACGGAGCCCAGATAAAGAGCTTATCCAGACTCCGCCCAACCCGCACACGCGGGTTGTAGAGAACCGCAATTACCGTTACCCCCCGCGCGATCCGGCGGCAACTGGGGGTCTCCTTGCCGCCACTGGGAAAACCCTTGGTTCCAGCATTTCAAAAACAGCTTGCATAATGCAATGTATGTGGTATTGTGGCCGCTAGTGGCTGAGGGCGGTTTGTTCTTTGAAAGGCTGCGGATTGGGGCGTTTGGCCGGTGAACCCGTTTGAACCACGCCATGCCCCGGTTGTCGCGGCTGTTGATCCGCCCTTGCGCGGAGCGCTGGCCCCGTTTCCGGCCTGTCGGCACGCTGGACGAAGGGGACTTAACCACGGATGGACGCGGATGGGATTTCTTTTATCCGTGAAAATCTGTGAAATCCCTGTCCGCCATAGCTAGGCGGCGGCGGACGTGGTTGATACTCTTCCTCTGCGGCTCCCTGCATACGACTCTGCGCGAGATGGGCTGTTTTGCCTTGCGCTGGTGATCCGGAATTTCACCTCTGGCAAGCTCTGCCAATTTAAAAAAGAGATGTGTTCGTTTGCCGGGCGGCCATTTGGCGGAGGAGATCGCACAGGGCGGCGAGGCGCGGGCAGGGGACGCCGGCGCGAAGGGCCTGGCGCAAAGGTTCCAGGAACAGGTTTTCCAATTCCAATTCGCGCCCACATTCGAAGTCGATCAATGTCGAAGCCATGTAGTCCCGCATTTTGCGCGTGTGCTCGATTTGCCGATCCGCGGCCGATTCCGCCACGTTCAGGCCCAAGGCCCGCGCGGCGGCGATGGTTTCGAGCATCAATTCCCGCGCCAACTGCTCCCATCGCGGCTCCGAGAGCAGGTCCTTGGTGGTCAAACACCTTCCCAACTTGGCGCCTGGCTCCAGCCGCCCGCGGACGACCGCCTCAAAACCGGCGGCGCCGGCGACGCCCAAGCCGTTAAAGGGGATGTTCCACAGCAGCTTCTCCCAATGTGCCTGTTCGAGGTTGGCCGCCACCGTGCAGCGAACGCCCGCTGCGGCAAAGACACCGGCGATTCTCTCCGTGCGCTCTTGCGGCGGCCGGCCATATTCACCCAACTGCACCGCTCCAAAGGCCAGATGGCGGACCCTGCCTGGAGCGACCCGGTTCAAACAGACGAAGCAGAGTCCCCCCATCGTGCGCCCCGCGCCGACGACGCCGGCGACGGCCGCTTCGTTGCCCAATCCGTTTTGGAGGGTCAGGAAGGCGGTGTCCGGCCCCGCCAGAGGAGGCAGCAGTTGCGGAAAAACGTGGTTGGCGGTTGTCTTCAGACCAATCAACACCAAGTCCGACGGCCCAATCTCCACCGGAAGCCGCGCGCATTCGGGCCGCGCGTTAAAGGAACCGTCCACGCTCTCAATCCAGACGCCCTCGCGCCGCACGACGTCGAAATCGGAGCGGAGCAGGAAATGAACCTGATGGCCCGCCTGGCACAGCTTTGCGCCATAGTAGCTCCCCAAAGCACCGCATCCGATGACGGCAATTTTCATGGCGCAACCAAGCACGCCCGGCCCCTCTTTGACAATAAAAAAACGGCGCTCTGAGAGTTTCAGAGCGCCTGGAGAACCAAAGATCGCCGGGCGCCCAGAATGGCGTCTTTGGCCGCCTTTGCGACGCGGAATTTGACGACTTTTCCGGCCGGGATTTGAATGGGGGCGCCGGTGGCGGGAATGCGGCCTATGCGGGCCTTGCGGTTTTGCAGGACGAGTTTGCCGATGCCGGGCAGCGTGAAGGTGTTCCGGGCGTGTTTTTAAGCCAGCGCGGCCAGGTGATCGAGGATTTCGACGCCGGCCTTCTTGGTCAATCCCGCCTTGGTCGCGAGTTCCGATGCCAACTGTGATTGAGAGAGTGCCCCAGCCAAAATGTGTGTGTTTATCGGGTTCAGTGTTAAGTCGATAACGCTTTCGAATTCGGGTACGGCCTGCAAGGAGAATGTCTCGATTTCGGGCGAAAACGACGGGTTCAATCAGCCGCCGTATCCTTTTGACGCTCGCCGCGAATTCCCGTAATCTTTCCTGCTCGATGGGTATGATTAACTTTATCGTAAGGAAGATCGTCGGCTCGCAAAACGAACGGCAGGTCAGGAAGCTCCGTCCGTTGGTCAAGAAGATCAACGAGATCGAAGCCACCCTGTCCGCTCTGTCGGACGATGCGTTGCGCGAGAAAACCACCGTCTGGAAGGCGGAATTGTCCCAGATCAAGGACGACGCCCATCTGGCACGCCGCCTTGACGAACTTCTCCCCGAAGCTTACGCCGTGGTCAAAAACGCCTGCCGCCGCCTCTGCGGAAAAGACGTCGTGGTGCGCGGCCATGCCATAAAATGGGAAATGATCCCCTTCGACGTCCAATTGGTCGGCGCCATCGCCCTCCACAAGGGCAAAATCGCCGAAATGGCCACCGGCGAAGGCAAGACGCTCGTCGCCACGCTGCCGGTTTATCTCAACGCCCTCACCGGCCGCGGCGTCCACGTCGTGACGGTCAATGATTACCTGGCGGCGCGCGACGGGGAATGGATGGGGGCGGTTTACAAGTTTCTGGGCCTGACCGTTGGCTGCATTCTGCACGACCAATCCCCGGCCGACCGCCGCGCCCAATACGCCTGCGACATCTCTTACGGCACCAACGCCGAGTTCGGCTTCGATTATCTGCGCGACAACGGCATGGCCATGCGCAAGGAAGACCAGGTCCAGCGCGGCCATTACTTCGCCATCGTCGATGAAGTCGATTCCATTCTCATCGACGAAGCGCGCACGCCCCTGATCATCAGCGGCCCGTCCGTCGTGGCCGCCGACAACCAGTACGACCGCGTCAAGCCGGGCGTGGAGGCACTCGTGCGGACGCAGGAGAAATTGTGCATGCGCTTTCTTTCGGAAGCGGAGGCGCTGATCAAGAAGCTGCATCCCGCCGACGGCTCGAATCCCGAGAACCCTGCCGCGCTCGAAACGGAGATCGGCCTGCTGCTCTACCGCGTCAACATGGGCAGCCCGCGCTCGGCGGGTTTGATGAAGATACTGGAGGAGCCAGAGAACAAACGCATGATGAACAAGGCCGAGTTGGAGTTGCACGCCGACCAGAGCAAAAAAGCCCTCTACGCCGAAAAAGAAGAGCTTTTCTACGCCATGGACGAAAAAAGCCATGACGCTGACTTGACGGAAAAGGGGCGGACCTACATGCGGCCGGAAGACCCCGACGCGTTCGTGCTGCCCGATATGACGGTGAAGTTCCACGAGATCGATTCAGGCCCCGAAGCCGATCCGCGCATCCGTCTGGAAATGAAGGCCAAGGTGCAGACGGAATTCGAGGCCAAGGCGGTCCAGATTCACACCATCTCGCAACTGCTCAAGGCCTACAGCCTCTATCAACTGGACGTCCATTACGTCATCGAAAACGGCAAGGTCATCATCGTCGATGAGCACACCGGGCGCCCGATGTACGGCCGGCGTTGGAGCGACGGACTTCACCAGGCGGTCGAGGCAAAGGAAGGGGTTGAAGTCGAGCGCGAAACCCAGACGCTGGCCACCATCACCATCCAAAACTATTTTCGTCTTTACAAAAAACTGGCCGGCATGACCGGCACGGCGGAAACGGAGGCGGGGGAGTTTCTGGACATTTACAAGCTGGGCGTCATGGTCATCCCGACCAACAAACCTGTCGCGCGCCAGGACGCCAACGATTCGGTCTATAAGACCAAGCGCGAGAAATTCAACGCCGTTATCAACGAAATCACCTCCATTCACAACCAGGGACGGCCCATCCTGGTCGGCACGGTGTCGGTCGAAACGAGCGAACAAGTTTCGCGCCTGCTCAAACGCGTCGGGATCATTCACTCGGTCCTCAACGCCAAATTCCACCAGCAGGAGGCCGAGATCGTCACCCGCGCCGGCCAGCGCGGGGCCGTGACCATAGCGACCAACATGGCGGGCCGCGGCACGGACATTAAACTCGGGGAAGGCGTCCCCGGATTGGGCGGCTTGCACGTCATCGGCACCGAGCGGCACGAGTCGCGCCGGATCGACCGCCAGTTGCGGGGCCGTTGCGCGCGCCAGGGCGACCCCGGTTCGTCCCACTTCTTCATTTCGCTCGAAGACGACCTCATGCGCCTGTTCGGCTCCGACCGCACGGTGAAGTGGATGGAGAAAATGGGCCTGGAAGAAGGCCAGGAGTTGCAGCATTTCATGCTCAACAAGTCCATCGAGCAGGCCCAGAAAAAGGTCGAACAGCATAATTTCCAACGCCGCAAGCGCACCCTCGAATACGACGACGTCATGAACAAGCAGCGCGAAGTCATTTACGGCTTCCGCGACGAAATCATCAATTCCGACGACGTCCGCGATCGGTTGATGGACATCATGGAGGAAATCGTCGTCCTCAAGGTGGAGGAGCTGACTCCGAAAACCACCGACATTGACGAACCGAGCGCGCCCCCAAGCGGCCTCCAGGCCAAGGTCGATGCCAAGCTGGCCAAATCCGCCCGAGTGCCCGAATGGAACGCCCGCCCCCTGGCCGACTGGATCAACCTTAACTTTCCCCTCGGAGTGCCGGAGGAGGAAATCATCAAGGCCGCCCGTTCCGGCCACGAAGCGCCCTTGCCCGGATCGGCTTTCGAGAGTTTGAGTGTTCCGCAACTGGCCGTCTGCCAATTTATTTGCAAGGCGATCCGCTCCGCCTACGACCTCAAGATCAGCTTCGAGCAACCCGAAGCGCTCAAAGCCGTGGAGCGTTACACCATCCTGCGGGCGGTGGACGAGCTGTGGCAGGAGCATCTCTACGGGATGGACACCTTGCGGGAGAGCATCGGCTTGCGCGCCTACGGGCAGAGAGACCCGCTGATCGAATATAAGGCTGAAGCCTTCAAGGTATTCGAAGACCTCATGGTCAACATTAAAACGGAAATCTGCCACAACATCTTCCGCAGCGCCTCCAGCATGATGGCGTTCGACAAATTCATCCGCGCCGCCCCCCAACGCACCATCCACCAGGCCGCCGAAGCCTTTGGCGGCACCACCACCGCCTCGGCCGCCCCGGCCCAACCCGACGGCAAAAGGCCCAGTGACATGGTGACGGAAGCAACGGAAGCCGCGGCCAAAGCGCGTCCCGTTCGCAGCGGGCCGAAGGTGGGCCGCAACGACCCCTGCCCCTGCCGAAGCGGGAAAAAATACAAACATTGCTGCGGCAAAAACGGTTGAGCGGCGCGCGATAAATATGATTTACGGACATTTGCGCGATTTGGACACGTATGACTTCCTGCTGGCGAAGCCGGCTTGGAAGACTGCTTTCGAGTGGCTGAAGACTCTGACTGCCGCCACGCCTCCGGGGATTGTCGAGCTCCAAGGTGATTATCTTTACGCCAACATCCACGGCTATGAAACGCTGCCCCGCGAACAGTGCCGTTTCGAAACTCATCGCCGCTACATAGACCTTCAATACTGCATCGACGGCGGGGAACTGATAGCGTTCCATCCTGCTTTCTGCCTCCGACCGGATGGCCCATTAGACGATAAAAAGGACGCGCGCCTTTATGGGCCGGCGGAAGCCTCGACCCTGCGAATGGCGCCTGGGAATTTTGCCGTCTTCTTCCCGGCGGACGCTCACGCTCCCAAGCAACAAGATGGTTCCCATCACACCGTCTTCAAAGTTGTTCTCAAAATTGACCGCGCTCTGATCTGATCCCAGATGAAAATTTTATCCCGGCCGATTGGGTTGGACGACAGCCAAGCCCTTCAATAAATCCAAAGCCCGCGCCAGGACGGGATCGGCAATTGCCGGAACTGCGGGAGCGGCCGGGGCCGGTCCGGCATCTTCCCTATCCTCGTCGGCGTCTTCCCCAGCCTTGTGTTCGCGGACGAGTTCGGCCTCGTTGAACGGGTGGTGCGGAGCCGTGATGGAGTTGGTTGGGGCGTCTGTTTTGGCCACTTCGGGCGGATGCAGATCCTTATAGGGGTCGTCCAGATGCGCGCGATCTTCGTCCAGGCTGGCATTGATGACAATGTCGGGAACGATGCCTTTTGCCAGGACTTTGCCGCCGCTCAGGCTGACCGGGGCGACGGCGACGCGGAGTTGTTCGCCTGTGCTAAGCGGGAAATCCTTGTAGAGGCTCGCCTGGCCGGCGGTCGTCCCGCCCAGGATCAGTCCCACGTCCGCGTCGCGCAACACCGCCGCCAGTGCCTCGGCCGCGCCCGTCGTGCGGGAATTGACCAGGATGGCCACCGGAACCAGGATGGCGTCCGCCTTCTTGGTGGCCCGGGCCGAGCCGGTTTGCCAATCCAGCAGCGGACGCTCCGAATTGAGGAAGCAGTCGGCCACTTTGGCCGCCGCCTCGTAATCCCCGCCCCCGGCAAAACGGAGGTCCAGCACTAAGCCCTTAAACTTGTTGGTTTCCGCCAACTGGCGGCAGGCGGCCCGGAACGCATCGGGCAGGCTGCCCGTCACCGCTCCCACGCGGACGTAGGCAAAGCCGCTGTCAAACATCCGGGCGCACGCCACGGGCGCGGCGTCCGGGGCGTTGGTGGGGCCGGAGGCGGGACCGCCCAGAAGGCTGACCCGCGGACCGAGTTGCGCCATCAAGCCCTGCACGGCGGCGCCTTCCAAATCTTCCTGGCTGACGCCGCCCAGGTTGGTGCTGAGCACCTTGAAAACTTCCTCGAACTTCGGAGCGGAAGCGGCCCGCGCGACAGTGGCCAGCGCCGTTGACAGGAATATGCACAAGATTAGATTTCGCATGTTCATTAAGTTGGTCGGTTCACGTTGCCGATCCCAGTGCCTTGGCGCCAATATCGCGCCGATACTGCGCGCCGTCGAATTGAATCTTCCTCACCGCCTGATAGGCCCGCGCCCGCGCCTCCGCAAGCGTCGCCCCCGCCGCAGTCACGCCCAGGACCCGGCCGCCGTTGGTGACAAACTCTCCGTCGGCGCGCGCGGTGCCCGCGTGAAAAACCTTCGTCCGCGGCAATCGGCCCGCCTCCTCCAAACCACGGATGACCTTCCCCTTCTCACAAGGTCCAGGATAGCCCGCCGATGCCATCACCACGCAGACCGCCACGCCCCGAAAATAGCTTGCCACGAAATCTTTCGTGAGTCCCTCCAGCCCGCCGTCGAGGGACAGGTCGATCAGGTCGAGCAGGTCCTTGGACATCAACATCAAATAAGCCTGCGTTTCGGGGTCTCCAAAACGGGCGTTGAATTCCAACACCTTCGGCCCGTTCCTTGTCAACATGACGCCGGGGTACAAAATGCCGCGAAAATCGATCCCTTCCCCTCGGCAACCCCTCTCCCAGGGCGCCAGAATCCGGTCGGCCATCTGCTCCATGCCCGCCGCGTCCAAAAACGGCGTGGGGGAGTACGCCCCCATCCCGCCCGTGTTCGCGCCGGTGTCCCCTTCGCCGACGCGCTTGTGGTCCTGCGCCGTCGGGAAAAGCCGCGAGACCCGCCCGTCGCACAGCGCATGCAGCGAGATTTCCATCCCTTCAAGCAATTCTTGAATGACAACCTGCCGCCCGGCCGCGCCATACTTCTGGTGGACGAGCATGTCGTCGATGGCCCTGAAAGCCTCCTCCTCCGAACGGCACAGCAAAACCCCTTTGCCCAGCGCCAGCCCATCGGCCTTTACCGCGCATCGACCCCGCAGTTCGGCGGCGAACCGTTTGGCCGCGCCGGCCAGGCTGAAAGTCTTCGAGCGCGCCGTGGGTATGCCGTACTTCTCCATGAAGGCCTGGGAAAAAGCCTTCGATGATTCAAATTGCGCCGCCCTCTGATTCGGCCCCCAGATGCGCAGGCCCTTCTCCTGAAATTGATCGACAATCCCCATCGCCAGCGGGTTATCCGGCCCGACGACCGTGAGATCGACCCGTTTCTCGGCGGCAAACGCGAGCAAGCCGGAGAGATTCTCCGCCGCCAGGTTCAGGCATTGCACCGGCGTCCCGTTGGAAGCGAGCGCCTCGGCGGCAATGCCGGCGTTTCCCGGCGCGCACCACATCGTGGAGACGCGCGGCGACTGCGCCAGCTTCCAAACCAGCGCGTGCTCGCGCCCGCCGGAACCAATGACCAGAACTTTCACG
This sequence comes from Verrucomicrobiales bacterium, assembly GCA_003138485.1. Lineage (GTDB taxonomy): Bacteria > Verrucomicrobiota > Verrucomicrobiia > Limisphaerales > Palsa-1400 > PLGF01. The sequence goes on from PLGF01000029.1 coordinate 11,565, forward strand.
CGACAATTGAATCAGGAAGCCCGCCCCTTGGCCAGCGCCAAAGCCAGGGAGACAAGGAGCAGCCCGCAGAACGCTTTGCGTTATTGCTGGCGCCAAATTGCTTTTCCATCCGGTTAAATCAAAACACTTCTTCCGGGTGATCCCGCAGCCATTGCGTCAGGCCTGGAAGGGGGAACGAGAGTAGCGGCTGGATTTTGGCGCAGTTCAGAGAGGTGTCGGCCGGGCGGGGCGCGGCGGTGTGTTCCCGCAACGAGCAGCTTTCGATGCGGGCGGCCAGTTCGGGATGGCGGACGGCCAGCAACTGGCCGATTTGCACCCGCGATAATCGTTCCGCTCCAGCCAGATGATACAGGCCCGAAGCGCCGCGCGCGGCCAATTCCCACACCGCCCGCGCCGTGACAACCGCCGGTATCGGACAGCGAAACTCGTCATGGAATAATCTGACGATCTTTCCCAATCGCCAGCTCTGGCGCATTTGCTCGTTGTAGGCGGTGCTCCCGGCGGGTGTCGCCCCGCTGTTGAGAGATGTCCGCAACACCAGGTGGCGCGGGTTTCGCAACACGATTTGTTCAGCCGCGACTTTTGTTTCGCCATAGACGCTCAGAGGGTTGACGGGATCGAACTCAGCGTAATATCCCTTGCGTCCGTCAAAAACGAGGTCTGAAGAGAGGAAGATGAAGTCGATGTCGCGTGCGAGGGCGGCAAGATGCGCCGTGGCGTCGATGTTGATCTTCCTGGCCAGCGCGGGATGGGCCTGGCAATCGGGACTTTTTGAAAGCGCCGCGCAATGGATCACCAGGCGCGGGGAGTCGGCCCGAAAGCGCCGCTCGACCGCGGAAAAATCTGTCAAATCCAATTCCGGCCGGGTCAGCCCGCTCACGGCAAACCGCGGCGCGCGCTCCGCGGCGGGGGCGGCAAGGCAACTTCCGATCAGGCCCCCAGCGCCCGTGATCCAGGCGCGGCTTTCCCGATCTGTCCGGTCGGCACTCAATCGATCAGCCGCTTGGTCAAGTCGCCGTAAGCGTCGATGCGGCGGTCGCGGAGGAACGGCCAGTGGGTGCGGGCCTGATCGACCTCCGCCAAGTCCACCGGGACAATCAGGGTTTCCTCTTGATCGACGCTGGCCTTCGCCAGAATCCGGCCTGACGGCGCGGCGACAAAGCTTTGCCCCCAGAACTCGATTCCCGCGCCGCCCGCCGGCTTTTCCAGGCCGACGCGATTGACCGCGGCGACGAAGCAGCCGTTGGCGACGGCGTGGCTGCGCTGGATGATTTCCCAAGCGGAGTGCTGGTCGGCGCCGTGTTGGGCCTTTTCGCCCGGATGCCATCCGATGGCCGTGGGATAGAACAGGATTTCCGCCCCTTGCAGGGCCGTGAGGCGGGCGGCTTCCGGGTACCATTGGTCCCAGCAGATGCAGACGCCGATTTTGCCCAAAGGGGTGGGCCAGGCGCGGAAGCCGAGGTCGCCTGGAGTAAAGTAGAATTTTTCGTAATACAGCGGATCGTCCGGCACATGCATCTTCCGGTAGCGCCCCAGCAACCGGCCGTCGGGGCCGATGATGGCCGCGGTGTTGTGATAAACGCCCGCCGCCCGCTTCTCAAAAAGCGATGCTATGATGACCGCGCGGTGGCGCCGCGCCAATTTGCCCAAGGCCGCCGTGCCCGGTCCGGGAATGGTCTCGGCAAGCTTGAAAAAGTCGTGGTTTTCGCTTTGACAGAAGTACTGCGAACGGAACAGCTCCTGCGTGCAGATGATGCGGGCCCCCTGGGCCGCGGCGCGGGAGATCAGGCCGCAAGCCCGGTCGAAGTTCTCCGCCGGATCGGGTGAACAGTGCGTTTGAATCAAGCCGAGGAGGACCGGCCCGGTTTTGCTTTTCCTGGAGTTTTTCGTCTTCAAATTCTGGACCGGCCGCAGGCCCAAACCGGAGCGTCAGGGCGCGCGCGACGGCGCCGCCGTGGGGCGCTCCAGGACGGTCGTCTGGCCGCGATCCTCGGCGGTGGGGAGCCTCTGTCCGAACAACTCGCTGATGAATTTGCCCAGGGTCTCGTTGGTCGGCCCGTAGCCTTTGTGGTAAATGTAGAATTCCAGATCGTAGAGCAACTCATCGGCGGTGGCGTAGCGCTTGGCGAGGTCGCGCGCCAGCGTGCGCTGTAATATCTCGTTGAGCCGCTCGTCGATGCGCGAATTGAGCTGCGAGAAGTTCGGCAGCGGCAGCGTCATGATCCGCTCGCGCGATTCCTCCGGGCTGGAGCCTCTGAAGATATTGTAGCCCAGCAGGAGGTTCGACAGCACGACGCCCGTGGAGAAGATGTCCGAGCGTTTGTCCGTGATTTGAAAATCGGCCTGCTCGGGGCTCATGTAATCGGCCTTGCCGGCGACGACTTCGCCTTCGTTGTCCTGAAGGAAACCGCGGGCTTTGGCGATGCCGAAATCGGTCAATTTCACGTCGCCGGCGAACGCGATCATGATGTTCTTGAAACTGACATCGCGATGGACGATGCCAAGGGTTTTGCCGGCGTCGTCGGTCTTGGCGTGGGCGTAGGCAAGGCCGCGCGCGACGCGGCTGGTGATGAACACGGCCAGTTCGGTGGGCAACACGCGCTGCTTCTCCTGCAACTGCTGGGCGAATTGCTCCAGGTTCACGCCGTGGATCAATTCCATGCAGATGAAATACAGGCCGCGGGCCTCGCCCAAATGGTAGGTCTGGACGATGTTGGTGTGGATCAAGTCCGCCACAAGCCTGGCTTCGCCGATGAAATTCTCGATGAACTGTTTTTGATTCGCGTAGTTCTGGCGGATGACTTTCATCGCCACGCGCTTGACGAAATTGCGCGCGCCATGCTGTTCAGCCTCGTAAACGATCCCCATCCCGCCCTCGAAAATCTTGTGGATTATCTCGTAGCGGAATTCAGTTTGTATTGTAAACAGGCCTGCCACGGTGTCGATTTTGTTCAATCCCGCCGCCAAGTCAAGCCTCCGGTGCGCGAACTTCAAAAAAGCATGCCCTTTTCCGCCCGAACCCCGGAATTTTTAACTTGCCAGAGGGTGCCAGAGGGTGAAAGTCCGAGCCGCAACCAAAAACATGTTCGGACAGATTTCAACCATGGCTCCGGGGCATTGAACCCGCGCCGCTCCGGCCTTC
>PLGF01000161.1 GCA_003138485.1 Verrucomicrobiales bacterium
GAAAATTTACCAAAACTTCCCAGCAAATCAACACCGAAACATATAATATTACATTAGTACGGTTTGACCCCTATGATCGGTTTTAAAACCCCCTCCTTTCGCCGGGTGGCATCAAGGGGCACGCCGGGCTGCGGAACGATAAAAGCAGCATACCGTTATACTATTGTTAGTATTCAGTGAATTGTATCACTTTGTTATACTAGCGCGAGTTATGCCGCGTTACTAGCTGTTTTACTAATCTAGTAACATATCTATATCTATTGCTATATTATACGAGTATAACGGAGTTAGTATAAGTAAGGGTTATATCATTATCAGTATAACGCCATGCAAATAGAAGGAGATGCGGCTATTCGTCTGTGTTTTCAGGCTCATCATCTTCTGTATCCTTTGCCCTTGTCGTCACGGCTTTAGCCCACTTGAGGTCAAACATTGAGATCAAACAAACTTAATTCCTGTTTGTAATCTGGTCGCAGTCCCTCTGCTAAATACTTTTCCACCTCATACTGAATGTGCTGTTGCACAAACTCGTCGCCCACCATCTCATACAATTTTAGAAACCCCAAAACGATGTTGTTGAGATACAAAGCTGGAATATGCTCTCCGCGCCGTTCCGCTGCTTCCTGGAATGCCGTGCCGACCTTGGTGTAAATCTCAATAATTTTCTGATCCGTTGTTTTTGCCGTTGGAGCGCAACCAAGTTGCTCGCCAATTCTACGGTAGCCACTGACGATAATCTTGCTACTGGACTCTTGAACCCTGTCCAACATAGTGCGTTTCTTGCCGAACCAACTCGACAGAAACAAAGGCCATAAAAGAACGGCCACGCTGAAGATGATCACAATAAACAACACGAGCTTGGAAAAGGGTGTTTGTTTTCCTGATTTATCTTTTGCGTTTTTTGTTTCTTCAATGTCTTTGAGGAATTGTGTGCGCGCACGCGTGAGAGTAACGATGAGTATCCCAACCAACAGATATGAGAAAATGATTATGAAAAAATATCTCATTGAATGATTGTGGATGAACTGGTCAAGGCCAGACGAGCATCTTGTCAATCATCATTACAAAAGCATTTCTTGCTTCCTTGGTGATGCTCACGAATTTAACGCTCATTTCTGCCGATTTGTTCTCGGGTATATCATCAGCGATAGAACTCAAAACCATTATCTGATAAATCAGAAGAACCATGTCATCTCTGACTTGTTTGACTGTCGCCGGAACGTAACCAAGGGACTTTGCCATCACATTGAAGGCCTCTTCGGAAATCCCCAGAGCAACATAATCGCGGCAGCCGTATAATATCGCTCTGTTTCTGAAATAGTCATTCAATGCGAATTCCAATACATCCTTGCTCAAAGTAAGATCGGCATACTTGACCTTAACAGGGTTTGCAGCCCAGTCGGATTTGCAATGCGTTTGGTATTCTTCCAACAAGGCTTCAAAAAAAACTTCAAGTTCCTGACCATTGCTGAATTTGTATTTTGCTTGAGCGCGCATCTGTATCAAGCAGGTAACAAACGCAAATGTCTCTGCATAAAGAAACCGGAACATTTCTTCGTCATGCTTCGAGGTTAGCGCAGCCACCATGCACGTTAAATCAAACGCGCCTTTAATGGCTATCATAGCAACCGTGTTGATTTTATCGGGCGTTATCTGATTAGCTGGTTTTTTGAATAGTCCAAACATATTGCTTATCGTTTAGTTCACGCCCGAATAAATCTTTATCCAGAGTTGGTTCATGAGATTTTCCCTGATACAAATGTAGCGCGGAGACAGACCGTAAGCATCCTCGACAAGTCTGTAGGCAAGTTGGCGGGCATTTCCAAGTCAACGATTCTATTTCTCATGTAATCTTTTTATTCTTTCTTGTAACGTTTCTTCGCGCCACTTCTCAAACATTTCTTGTTGTTGGTGCCAGTTAAACTTGTCAAGTGGAACTTCACCACGATACTCATTCGTAAATAATTCGGGTCTGTATCATAATCTGTGGGCGATTTTGGGCTGATTGCGGGTTTTTGCAAGCCTTTTTTGACAGATTTTTGTAATCGCTGTTCCGGCGTCACCGGCGCGCCTCTGGGCGGGGGCGGGCGAGTCCGTTACGCGTGGCGACCGGCGGCGACGCGAACAGGAGTGCGGAAGGCCGTCGCCGCCGCTCGCCGCCCCCGCCCATAGACGGCGCGAGGGCATCAAGGGTGGTAAAAGAAATAGCTGATCTGCGACCATTCGAGTAGTTTGCGAGTTGAAAGACAACACAAACATTCGACAAGGAGACCAGCTATTCAACTGCAAGTTAAGACCCTCTTGAACACCATTCAACATTTTCCGGGCTTTGTTTACCAGGACATCCGGCTCTGCCGCCACCGGGATGGCCAGCCGCGCGAGATCAGAATCAGTGTGGCGGCGCACGGCGGGCGGGGGGCCAAATGCTCCCGGTGCCTCAAGCCGGCCCCTTGTTATGACCGCCTGGAGCAGCGCTCCTGGCTCTTTATTCCGCTGTGGGGGATCGTCACTTGGTTTGTCTATGCCGCCCGGCGGGTGGACTGCCCGGAGCACGGCGTGGTGATCGAGCAGGTTCCTTGGAGCGAAGGCAAACGTCCGGTGACCATCGCCATGATGTGTTTTCTGTCCCGCTGGGCGCGGCGGCTCTGGTGGCGGGAGACGGCGCGGACCTTTGGCACCAGTTGGGAATGCGTCTATCGGTCGGTGGAGTGGTTCGTGGAGTGGGGGTTGGGGCATCGGGTGCTGGCCGGGATCAAGGCCATTGGGGTGGATGAAAATTCCTCCTCGTTTATCTGCTGGCGGGTATTGGTTCTGCTTGCGTGGTGATGGGACTGGCATCCGGGCCCACGGATGAGCAATTGCTCGCGGGGGCTTCGGGTTGCATTCTGGGTCTGGTGGGTGCGACAGGCGCGCTCATGCTCCGCGGTTGGCTGCGCGAAAAGGCGCTCACCGCCCGGAAGCGGCTGGTCGCGGTGATTCTGATTGTGGCAATGCAGAGTGTGTTTGATTCACTTGTCCCGCAAGTGAGCATGACCGCTCATTTGTCCGGCGCGCTCATCGGTTTCCTGGCCACAACGCTGCCGCGAGACCGGCTGAATCCTTCCTGGCGTTGATGCCCAAATTTGCCGGACTCCATCTTCAGCCAGTTTTGACTGGGGAAGTAGGGAAGCCGGATGTCAATCGTATAATGAAATGCCGGCGCGGAGGCCGTGGCTGTACTGGTTGTACTGCCGCAGGGTCTGACCGTAGCCCGTGAAGTATTGGACATGGATGCGGGGCGTGAACCGGATATACGGCAGCACGGTGACGCTCAAATCCAATTTCAGCATGGAATTCCCCCCGTCGTCGCCCATTCCATAGGCCACCGCGAGTTTGTAATACTGATCCGGGTTGCGCGCGTTTTTCCAACTCAACGCGGCATGGAGATCGGCGTAACCGCGATAAGCCGCCATGTCCGGGTTGTTCCTGCTCAAGTCAATGACATAAGCCCAGGCGCGCGGGCTGAGGGAGAATTGCAGGTTGTTGGGCCGGCCAAAGGTGAGCGTTGGCTGCAAATACGCGCGGTAGAGACTGCGTTCGGCGCCGCCGCCGCGGCCGTTGGATTCATGCTCAACGCCGGATTGGAGATCGAGTTGGACGAATTTCCTGCCGCCGCCGGCCAGAAGGTCGGGAAGATAGATGAAGGCTTCGGGATTGTAGTCGGTATCGTAGAACGACGGGTCTGAGGACAACAAATCCCAGAAGGAAGTCTGCGTGTAGGCCAGAAAGAGATTGGTCGAATACCGCGCCCAGCGATTGGTGAAAGAAAACACCTGGTACTTCAAGCTGAACTGGAACTCGGCGGCGGGATACGTTCCCATCAGAAAATAAATCGGCTCGTAGGAAGACAGATACCGGCTGAAGGGCGTCGAGAGCAACGACCCGTTGGTCGTCCCGCCTGGCGGCGGCGCGTTGGTTTCCTCCGCCGTGACGAGGAGGGGCGCGGTGAGAAAAAGAGCGGCCCACAGCAGCGATGCCGCCAACGCGCGCCAAAACAGGGGTCTTGACCGGACAAGAGGCGATTTCATGGCGCGAATTAAGGCAGAGTCAATGTTGCCTGTCAACATCGGCTCTTTATTCGGTTTGATTGGGGGCTTGGCGCTCTGCGCCGTCGCCGTCCGGCGTATCTCAGCTTTGTCGAATCCCTAATGCGTACCCGGACCGTCCCGCCGGGACAACAGCAGGCCGGAGCTTGCCAAAGCGCTTATAGGGTCACTTTCTTGTCCCACACCCTGTTTCTTACTGTTTGCGGCCATTCGCGCCCTAAATTGTTCGCCCTGATGAACCGGAAGCGTGAAACCAAGAACGGCGAATGATGAAGGTCTTGACTCTCATTCCAGCGGGGCGGAGGCAAAAAGGCAGCGCAGTTCCTCCTCCATTTCGGCCGGCGAGGCCACCAGGGAAGCCACCTCTTCGCGCAGTACTTCGCTGAAGCGCCGCCGCAGATCATGCACCGAGGCCCGGACGGTGTCCTCCGCCATGCTCAAGCGCTCGGCCAGTTCGGCGTACGGCACCGCCTCTCCCCTGCCCGTCAGCGAAAACTTGATAGCCTTGAACAAGTCGCCGTTGCCCGCCTCGTGGTATTCCCGCTTCAGCCGCTCATAGACCACGTTCAAGACCGCCAACGCCCAGTTTTGCTCGAAGATTTTCTCGGCCGCGGGCGTGGCTTCGGGCCGGGCCGCCGGCTTGGGCCACCGGCCTTTGCGCCATTCATCGGTCAGGAAATGATTCATGGCCGAAAGCAGGAAGGACCGAAACTTGCCGCAGTCGCGTTTCATGTAGGAGAGCGTCTTGTTTTGCAGGAGGCGTGCGAAAAACTCGTGCGCCAGATCCCTGGCCTCCTCCGGCGAATGGCCCCGCTGGCGGATGTACGCATAAAGCGGGTACCAGTAGGCTTTGCCCAGGCGGGCCATCGCCTCCATGGCCCGCTGCGTGTCCTGGCGCCGCACTTGGAGGACGTGGGACCATTGCGGCGAGTTGGCACTGGGCGGGTTTGATTCCAAGCTCATAAGCGTATTTCGGGTTGAAGGCCGACGGCGGCGTTCATCTTGCCTGAGGTATAGCCGAAAGCCGCCCGCACCGCAACAACTTTTGCTGCCAATCAAGCTTGACATGGCCCGCAAAGTGCTTTATGAAAAGAATCTTAAACGGGTTTCCATCGACAGATATGAGATTTGGTTCAAGTATGCAAACGAGCCAGACAGGTTTGCTGAGAAGGGACGCACGGGCCTTTACTCTGATTGAGACCGCTGTCGCCGTCGCCGTCGCGGCGGTGGTGATGGCCGGCATGTTCAAGGGGTACATTCTGGCCTCGCGGCGGGCGCAATTCGCTTCTTACTCGCTGGCCGCCAGCGCGATGGCCTCGCAGCGGCTGGAGAACATCGTCGCGGCGAGCTGGGTTGTCTCGGGCACCTCCGTCACCAATGTGCTCAATCCGGCCTTGCGAGCGCAGCAAGTCAACGCTCTGGGCCTGCCCAGTTCCGGGACAAACCTGGTTTATGCGACCAATTTTGTGACAGTGACCCAAATTTCGATCAATCCCCCCTACTTGATGGCGCGGGTGGATTGCGTTTGGAATTTCATGGGAATGGGCACCTTCACCAACACCGTTGCCGTCCTGCGGGCGCCAGACGAATGAACCCCACCATTGCCAACGGAAAGAATTCCGCAATTGCGGCCTTCACTTTGCTCGAAGCGATGGTCGTTTCGGGCACGTTGCTGCTCGTCATCGGTTCCATGATCGCGTGCAATCTTTGGGGCGTCTCCATGTCTTACCGGCAGCAAATCTGGCTCAACGCCAGCGACGATGCCGCGCAAGCCCTGGGCAAGTTGATGACCGACATCCGGTCCGGCGCCTCCAATTACGTGGGCAGTTATTCGGGCACCAACGTCTGGCAATCGAGTAACGCCCCGGGCGTCCCCGGCTTCACCATTTGCGGGGGGGCCGTCTGGCAGGCGGGCAATGCCATGGTCTGCTATGTCGGCACCACCAACGGCGGCACGAACATCCCCTGGGTGCTCTATTATTACGACACTGTGCACAGCAACCTTTACCGGACAAACTACACTGGATCGAACTACGGCGATTTCAAGATGGTGACGATCAATGATCTGATGACCAATAATATCTATGGAAGCAACATATTCGCGGAATACGATTATTTGGGCAACCAGATCACCAGCAACACCATCGCGCAGCCGATCATTCAAGTCTGCCTGGCCTTCACCAAACTGCAAAACCCGCAAATAGTCATCGCCCCCGGCGGGCCCGTTGATTTTTACCAGATCGTCGCCACGATCGCTTCCCGAAACAAACAATGAATCCAAGACCCTCCAATAAAAGGGCACGCAAAGACGGTTGGGCGCTGTTGGTCGTTCTCGCCCTGGCGGCCACGGGCTTGCTTGTCATGGGCAGCGTCATGACCTGGTCCAATGAGAACTCGGCCGTCGTGTCCCGCAACAACGAGTACTTCGCCACCACCTACGCGGCCGAATCGGCCACCGAAAAGGTGGTCGCCGCGGTGGTGCAGGACGATCAGAATTATGGGGAAGGATGGGTCTTCAACAAAACGGCCACCTACTCCGCGTCTCTGCCCACCGCCAGCGACGATCCCTACTGGACCAACTATCAATTCAGCGGCGGCACGGTCAACAACACGGTCATCGTCAACCGCGTCAGCCAGAACACCCAGACCGTGCTCGGCCCCCCCTATTCGGGGTTGAACTCCGTCGGAGCGCTCTATGAGATCATCGCCAACGCGCAGAACGTCAGTTCGGAGTACGGGATCGTCTCGACCGTCGGCCAGCAATTTCTTTTGGGACAGGTGCCGATCTTTCAATTCGCCATTTTCTACAACGACACCTTGGAGATCGATCCCGGGGCGAACATGAACATCCACGGCCTGGTGCATGGCAACACCAACCTCTATATTATGCCGAACTCCGGCGTCACCTTGAATTTTTCCAACAACGTGTCAGCCACGGGCAACATCATCCAGGGCGAAAACCCCCTGGACCCAAGCAGTCGCGGGATGGGCACGATCGTCTTTAATGGCGCCACCAGCGACGTGATGCCCCTGAACCTTCCGGTCGGCACCAACGTCTCCGGGACCACCACCAACGTCGGTCAGAACGTCAATGCCATCCTCCAAGTCCCGCCTGCCGGGGAATTGTCCAGCTCCACCACCGGCACCAACCGGCTCTTCAACCAGGTGGACCTCATCGTCCTGGTCTCCAATGGCAATACCATCACCGTCACCAGCGGCGTCGATATCAATGGCCAGGCGACGGTCATCTCCAACAATCAGTGGTCGAAGTTCATCAGCACCAACGGAACATTCTATAACGGACGCGAAGGCATCAACGTTGACCCGATCGATATCGACGTGGGCGCCCTCCGCCAATGGAGCGCCACCAACACCGTCCTGCGCCCGGCGCTGGCCAGCGCGCCCTCGCGCACTGCTTCCACCGCGGACATTCAATCCGTTTTTGTCGCCGACATGCGCTTCCTGAGCAACACCATCATCGTCACCAACATCAGTTACACCACCAACACGGCCACCCTCACCACCAGCAATTTCCCCACGGCCAGCAGTTACTTTCCGCCGGTAACCACCAATACGATGGCCACCACAAGCTCCACCTATCCGACCGTCAACTTCGTCCCTCCAGTGACGACGACGAATGCCACCAGCACCACCACGTCCACCCATCCCATGACCGGAACTTACATCCCGCCGATAACCACGAACGGGTCGGGGACCAACAAAACCTACACCTACAATCTCATCACGGGTTACATCTACAATGGCATCACCGGTTACACCTACAGCAGCATCACGGGCGTCACGACTAATACGACGTATATCACCAATTACACGGAGTTCGCCGAGCCGGGAATCGTCCTGACCAACGGCGCCGCCCTTCCCTCCAACGGCCTGTCGATCGTTTCGCCGGACCCGATTTACGTTGTTGGAAACTGGAACGTTACGACCCAGGTAGCGACCAATGGCACTCCCATCAATCTGACGACCCAATCGTACCAGGTCACCAACACGCTGCCCAGCGCGCTCTACACGGACGCGATCACCATCCTGTCTCCCGCCTGGACTCCGAACAACAGCAGCAACAGCATCAGCAGCCGCACAGCCACCGGGGACACCGTCAACGCAGCTATTTTGACCGGTGTCGTTCCCTCCAACGGCACCTACTATAGCGGCGGGGTGGAAAACTACCCGCGGCTGCTGGAGAACTGGAGTGGCGTCAACCTTTACTACAACGGCTCGATGGTGGAGATGTTTACCAGCCAGATCGGCAACGCCCCCTGGCCCGGAACCGGCACGGTCTATAATCCGCCAACCCGGGATTGGGCATTCGACACCAATTTCACCAATCCCTCCGGCCTCCCGCCGTTGACGCCCAGGGTCATCAGCATCACGCGTTCAAGTTGGACCTCGCTGCCGCCACGCACCACGCAGTTTTGAGCCTATGCCCCGAATCCAACCCCTTGCCTCCCTCCTTTTCTTAATCGCATTCGCGTTGCCTGCCGCGGCCCAGCCGCTTTTCCGCGTCATCCCCAGCAACGTGGCGACACCCGAGGGCGGCCAGGAAAACGTCCTGCTCATTCAAGCGGGCGATGAGAACTTTTCCGTGCGCATACCCAAAGGGTATGGCACCCAGGTGCGGCCGGAATCCTGCAGCATCGTGTTCACGGCCGAAAACGGCGCGAGCACAATCACGGTGCAAGTCACCACCAATTATCCCGGCGCCCTCCCCAAAATGGAGGACTTGAGGGACATCGCCGCCAAAAAGCACCCCGGGGCTTCGCTGGTGCAATCCTCCACCTGCATTTCCGATTACGGAATGGGGCTGTGTTTCGACCTGTTCCAGCCGGGGCCCAGCGGACTGATGTTGCGGATGCGGGACGCCTATTTCTCGTATCCGGAAGGGAGCTTCGAGTTCCTCTTTTCGTGCAACGGCGCCGATTACGACAAGAGCCGGCTCAGTTTCGCATGGTTATTAAATTCCTTCCGTTCCAGGCCGGGACCTGTTAAGAAGGAGCCATGACGTTTCCTTTTCTCAACGGCGGCGGGAAGCGCGAGCAGGTTTTTGCCATCGATTTGGGTTCGCGCACCACCAAGGCGGTCCTGCTGGATCGCCAAACTGAAGGCTTCACTCTTTCCCGGTTCACGGTGCAGGACGCGCCCATCTATGACAAGGCGCTGCCGCACGGCCTGCTCACCGAACATCTCTCCGCCATCGTCACCGCGATGCAGCCCAAGACCAGGCAGGTCACCATCGCCATCGGGGCCTCCGATTCCGTGCTGCGCGCCACCGAACTGCCGCTCATGCCCCTGCACGAAATGCGGCAGATGCTCAAATTCAACGCCAAGAACTATCTCCAGCAGGACCTGCGCGACTATATTTTCGATTGCTACATCGTCCCTCCCCAGGGCAAGCCGCAAGGCGAGCCGATGAAGACCGGAGTAGTCAAATATAAGGTGTGGGTCGGAGGCATCCGGCGGGAGTTGCTCCTGACCATCGAAGCCTCCGTCAAGGGCGCCGGCTTGATCCCGGCCAACGTCACCCTCTCCCTTCTCGGCCCCGTCAACGCGCTCGAATTCTCCCAGCCGGATGTCTTCGCCAAGGAAGCCGTCGCCCTGGTGGATTTGGGCTTTAAAACGTCCAGCATCAGCATCCTGGCCGACGGTGAATTGTGCCTGAGCCGGTCGATGGAATTGGGCGGAGACCGGTTGACGGCCGGGCTGGCCGAAGCGATGAACATCACTTACGCCGAAGCCGAAGGGATCAAGGTGGGGATGCCCCAGGAGGTGGAAAGCCATTTGCAGCCCCTGGTCGCCCCGCTCGGGCGGGAACTCCGCGCCTCGATTGATTTCTTCGAGCATCAGCGGGAAAAGACCGTCAATAAGATTCTCATCTCCGGCGGCCCGGCCCGTTCCGAGTACCTCCTGCAACTGCTGCAAACCGAGATGGGCGTCACCTGCAAGGCTTGGTTCCCGACCCAGGGTCTCAAGCTTTCCCTCTCGCCGCAGCAGATGACCGAAGTCGAACAAGTTTCCAGCATTCTTACCAACGCCATCGGGTCCGCCGCCATGTCCCTGTCCTGATCGGCCGTTTCTGGTGCAAACGTGCGTCATTTTCAATCCCTCGGCGCGAGGGGAGAAGGCGCAGGCTTTTTGCTCCCGCCTCAATTCCCGCCATCCGCAGTTCGCCCTGCGCCTGACCACAGCACCCGGCCAGGCCCGCCTCCTGGCCGCCCAGGCCGTTCGTGAAGGCTTCCCCACCATCGTCGCCGCCGGAGGCGACGGCACCGCCCATGAGGTGGTCAACGGCATCGCCGATGTGCCGGGCGGTTTCGCCGCGGCGCGCCTTGGCCTCCTGCCGCTGGGCACCGTCAATGTCTTCGCGCGGGAACTGGGGTTGCCTGCCGATTTGACCGGCGCGATACAGGTGTTGGCGGCGGGCAGGGAAACCACCATCGACTTGGGCCGCGTCCAATTTGAGGCCGGCGGCAGCCCGCCGCTCCATTTTCTGCAACTGGCGGGCGCCGGCATGGATTCGCGGGCGATTGCCCTGGTAAGTTGGAAGCTAAAGAAGAAGATCGGGCGTCTGGCTTACCTCGTCGCGGGCCTTGCGGCGGCGCGGGAGGCGCAGCCAGTCATCACGGTGGAATGCGAGCGCCAGCTATCAGGGGAACTGGTGTTGTTGGGAAACGGGCGTTATTACGCGGGGAGCTTTGCTTTTTTCCCCGGCGCCGACTTGCGCGATGGGCTGTTGGACGCGTGCGTCTTTCCAAAAGCCGGGTGGCGATCTGCCGCGCGGGTGGCGGCCGGCCTGCTGACCGGCCGGGTGCATCGGTGGAGTCCAGCCGTGCGCCTCCGGTCCTCGCGGTTCCGGCTGGCCAGCGCCAGCCGGGTGCTGCTGCAATTGGACGGCGAGAACACAGGCGAATTGCCCGCCACGATCCGGGTGCTTCCCAAGGCGCTGCGAGTGATCGTTCCGTAGCCTGCTTGCGGGATCATAAGTTGCCCTGCCCCAGCCTGTGAAAGGCGGTCGGCGAAAGCCCGAAAACGGAGGTGAACACGCGCGAGAAGTGAAACGGGTCGGCGTAACCCGACTCCTCCGCCACTTGTTTCACCAGCGCGCCGGGCTGTTTGAGGCGCTCGGCGGCATAGTTCATTTTCAGCCGCAGCAGATACTGGTAGGGGCTTTGGTTGTCGTAGCGGCGAAAGAGGCGGCAAAGGTAGGCGTTGTTGACATGGCACTCGCCCGCCATCTGCTCCAGCGTCCGCAGCCGCAGGGCGTGCTGTTCAACGTAAGCACGGCAGTGTTGGTAGGTCGCGAAGGCGTGCGTTTCCGCGCCTGCCAGCGGGGCGCGCGCTCCCGCGATGCGAAGAGCCAGGCACTCCAACAATTTCGCGCACAACTCCGCGCTCTCCGGGCGCACCCGCAATCCGGCCTCGATCAGCTCGTCAAAAAGCGCCCGCGGCGCATCGGACGGAAACACTTCCGACACCCGCCCCCCGGGCAGCCCGCATGAACGCAACAGCGCCTGCGCCCGCGTTCCGGCGAAATCCACGAAATACTTGACCAACGGCTCCGCGGCGTCCCCCGTGATTTGATGCGGGATGCCCGGCCCATAGGAAAACAGGCGTCCGGGTTTAAGCGAATAGGCGCGTCCTTTGAGTTTCACTTCGCCGCGTCCGCGCGCCGCATACTCGATTGAGTAAAACGGAAACGTCTCGCGGCGGATGGCGTAGCCCGGGGTGCAGCGCTCAATACCTCCGCAGACAACCACCAACTGCCGGTTCCTGGGCGGATTGAGGTCGAGATAAAACCGCCGCGCCTCCGCCACGTCGGTGGAGAAAAACTCCGGCGCCGTTTGCGCGGCGCCGCTCGTCGATTGCTGCGATTTCACCGCCCCAAGTCAAAAATGTCCATGCACTGGCCAATAATAGTCATTCCAAAGTATTCTTGTCGAAAGTATTTTGCTTCCGTTAAGATTCAGCCGGGTTCTCGTCATGCGCAGAACCAATGCGGAGAGCAAATGAGTTCATGTAACCACGCAGTCGTTTCCGGCGCGTTCGACGACCTCAAGTCGCCCGACATTCGTTTTCTCCAGGAAGCCGGCAAGCTGGGCGGCCTCACTGTTTTGGTCGCGCCGGACGTCTCGATCCAGCGGACCACCGGCAAGCCGCCGAAATTCCCGCTGGCCGAACGACTCTATTTTCTGAACGCCCTTCGTTACGTTGGCCGCGCCATCCCGATGGATGCTCACGCCGCCCCTGATGATCTGCCGGCAATGCCCGGACCGCGCCCGGATATCTGGGCGGATGTTGACGCGACGGCGAATGCCGCCCGCGAAAAACTGGCCCGCGAGAACGGAATCGCCTATCGCGTTTTCGAGGCCGGCGAATTGCAAGGGTTCCCCGAACCGCCTCCAATGCCCTCCGCGCCGGGCCGGAAGAAAATCATCGCGACCGGATGCTACGACTGGGTGCATTCCGGCCATGTCCGGTTTACTGAAGAGGCATCCACCCACGGCGATCTTTATGTATGTCTGGGCAGCGATGCCAATGTGCGGCTGCTCAAAGGCCCCGGTCATCCGCTGCTGACGCAGGAAGAGCGCCGTTACGTTGTCGGCTCGATCAAATTTGTGAAGCAGGCTCTGATCACGACCGGCACGGGCTGGGTGGATGCCGACCCGGAAATCCGCCGGTTGAAGCCGGACATCTATGTCGTCAACGAAGATGGAGACAAAGGCGGCAAGCGCGAATACTGCCGGGAACTGGGCATCGAATACCTTGTCCTCAAGCGCGTGCCCGCCCCCGGACTGGCGGCGCGCAGCAGCACCATTTTGCGGGGGTTTTGAAATAACCCAAAAGAACCCACCATCACGTTTCATTCCAGGAACCCCATGAATATGACTCGAAGAAAAATGCTCAAGCTGGTCGCAGCGTCAGCCCCGGCGGCCTGTTTCCCACGAGCGTTTGGCCAGGTGGCCGCGCCTTCCACCAATGCGCCGCCGGTCGCTCCGGTGGCGCCCCCCGCGCCGAATGCTATTCCCGCGCCGGCCGGTTTCGGCGTCGCGCCGGGGCCGTTCCAGCCGACGATGGAATCGCTGGCCGGCGGCTACCAGGCGCCCGACTGGTACCTTGACGCGAAGTTCGGCATCTGGGCGCACTGGGGGCCGCAATGCCAGCCCGAAATGGGGGACTGGTACGCGAAAAGCATGTATCAGTTCGGCAGCGCCGATTACAAATTCCATGTGCGGAAATACGGACACCCCTCGAAATTTGGATTCAAGGACGTGATCCACGAATGGAAGGCTGAGGCCTGGGATCCCGAGCATCTCATCGCCCTCTACAAGCGCGCCGGCGCGAAATACTTTTCGGCCATGGCCAACCACCATGACAACTTCGACATGTTTGACTCGACGTACCAGCCGTGGAACAGCGTCGCCGTCGGGCCGAAGAAGGACATAGTTGGCGTCTGGGCAAAGGCAGCCCGCGCCGCCGGCCTGCGCTTTGCGGTAAGCTGCCACGGAGATCGCGCCTGGAGCTGGTATCAGGAAGCGCAGGGTTCGGATCCGAGCGGCCCTCTGGCCGGCGTTCCTTACGACGGAAGGATGACCAAGGCCGACGGCAAGGGACAGTGGTGGGAGGGATTGGACCCGCAAGACCTTTACGCCCAGTACCACGCCACCGGCAGTTATGACTGGCCGCAAAACGGGAAGCCCGCGCTGGCCAAGGCCTATATTGAGAAATTCTTCAACCGCACGATTGACCTAATTGACAAGCACCAGCCCGACCTGATCTATTTCGACGACACAGTTTTGCCGATTTACCCCTCCAGCGACATCGGCCCGCGCATCGCGGCTTATTTCTACAACACCAACCTGGCCCGCAACGGCAAATTGGAGGCGGTGTTGACTGGCAAGCTCCTCAACGCCCAGCAACGGCGCGCCTTGGTGCTCGACGTCGAGCGCGGCGTCACCAACGGCGGCGAGATCCTGCCCTGGCAGACAGACACTTGCATTGGCTCCTGGCATTATGAACGCAGCCTCTTTGACAGGCACCAATACAAGACGGCCCGGCAGGTTTCCCAGATGCTTGTCGATATTGTGAGCAAGAACGGCAACCTTCAACTGAACATTCCGCTGCCCGGCTCCGGGCTGCCTGACGCGGACGAGCTTAAATTCCTGGCGGAATTCACGGCCTGGATGGATGTCAACAGCGAGGGCATCCACGGCACGCGCCCGTGGAAAGTTTATGGCGAAGGCCCCTCTGTGACAGGAAAGGCGCCCCGCGGCCAGTTCGGCGGCGCGGTTGATGTGCGTGCTTACACCTCGGAAGACGTGCGCTTTACGATGAAGGGCGATACGCTCTACGCATTTGTCATGGTTTGGCCGCAAAGCAGGAGCATCGTACTCAACAGCCTGGCTGCCCACTCGCCGCAAATTGGCGAGCGCAAAGTCGCCGATGTCTCGCTCCTCGGTTACGGCGGCAAGATCGAGTGGAACCAGGACGAGAAGGGACTTGCCGTCAAACTGCCGGACCAGCCGCCCTGCGCAAGCGCCGTCGCGCTGAAAATCAAAGGCGTCACTTCCGCATGAAATTGCTTCGCGGCGCTATTGTTTGGGCGTGATGAGCACGAATTCGTCGCGGCGGTTCTTCTTCCAGTGTTCTTCACCCTTGCCGGGTTCAGCCGGGCGGGAGGCGCCGTAGGTGACCGTCTTGATGCGATGCGAGTCAACGCCGAGATTGACAAGGTACTCGCGCGCGGCCAGGGCGCGGCGCTCCCCAAGGGAGAGATTGTATTTTTCCGTGCCGCGCTCGTCGCAGTTTCCTTCTATGATCAGCGCCTCGGCCTTTTGGTTGCCTTTGAAGTAGGCCGCCACTTCCTGCAGCTTGGTCTCCTCGGACGCCTTGATGGTTGAACTGTCAAAGTCGAAATAAACAATGTCCGCTTTGAACTGGTCGCGGTTATCGTTATGCGGGTTGTCGAAGAGATTGGTGTAGTTGCCGTAAGTTTCCGCGGTTCCCTCCGGCGTGGATGTCACCGGATTGGAGGGGGTAATCGCCGTGCCAGGGGCTTCGGTGCTCGGTGCGTTGGCGACCGGTTTATTTTGAAGATCGGGGATTATCGTCGTGTTGACCGGCTTGTGCTGGCAACCAGTGACGGCAGCCAGCAAACCCAAGGTTAAAGTTAATGTTGCGACTAAATTTTGCGTTTTCATCATTCTCCATCGTTGACCGGAAGGCCGTTGTTCACCTTGCCCACGAAGGTTCCGAACAGCTTCCCGAAAGTTGCCTGACATCCTTGACGTGTTTGGTGGGAACGTCAAGCAGGCATAGTATCCTTTTGTTGTTTGCCCGGCGGGAAAAGATGATCGTCCGGGAATTGGGCGCCCAGCACGGATCCTCTCCCTCCACTAATTGTTGCGCCACGCCGCCACCGGCTGGCATCACCCATAAGCTGAAATTGCCGCTGCCGCTCGTAAACGCGATCCATTTTCCATCGGGCGACCAGTCTGGCGCCGTCAGATTCCCCGCGATTCCCACCCGCACCGGCTGCGGTTGCCCGCCTTCGACACCTATCGTTTCCAGCCGCGCCCGTCCTTTCCGGCAGACAAAGCAGATCGTCCGGCTGTCCGGCGACCAGCATGGCGAGGAATCTTCGTCGCGCGAGTGGGTCAATTGCCGCGGGTTGCCTCCCCCGATGTCGCTCACGTATAAATTCGGGCTGCCCCCCATGCTCAGAATCATCGCCACCTTTTGGCCGTCGGGCGAAACTTCCGGGCTGAAACTCGTTCCCGGATACCCGGCGAAGACCCGCCGCATCCCGGTCTCCAGATTGTGCTCCAGGATTTGCGTCGCGCCGTTTTTCCACGATGTGTAAAACAACCGCTGCCCGCCTGGCGCCCAGCTAGGCCCCTGGACCAGCGCCCCGTCATGGGTCAGCGGAATTGGGTTGGCGCCATCGAAATCGGCCACGTAAATCTCCGTTGCCCCCCCCTTTTCCAGGCGAAATGCGATCCGCCCCTGAAAAATGGGCGCCGTCTGGCGTATCTCCTTGACAATGTCATCCGCGAAAGCGTGGGCTTGGGAACGCGTGGCGGCGCCGGCATAAGTCCGCGCCCACAAGGGGCGGGTGCTGCCGGCCACACTCAGGGTGCCCTCAATGCGCCCATTTTCGTGCCCGGCGACCAGGTATTCGGCGGTGTCCGGCGGGGTGATCTCCATCCCCAGAACGGAAAGATCGAATTTCAAGACCGACTCGGCTTCGCCCGTGAATCCGCTGAGGGAAACCTTCACCATGTGGGTCCCCGTCTTGGTCACGGTAAGTTCCGTCGTTCCATCCGCCATCGCGCTCATCGCGGAGACGGCTCCCATCAGCGCGGCAATAATATGTTGAATCTTCACTTTCATTGTGATGCTCTCTTGGCGTCCAAATTGAATCGAATCCGAAAAGTCCGTTCTTCGTCCTTGGCGCCCTCCGGGAAGGCGGGAAGTTTGCTCACTCTGCGCAAGGCCCGATCCACCGATTTGTCCAGGGCCGCGTCGCCGGAAGGGGTGATCAATTCCGCCGAGCGGATCGTGCCATCGCGCTCCACAACGATGAGCGCCACCGGGCCTGCAGGCCCGGCGTTCAAACTATCGTCCGTGACCCAGGCGCGATAATACAGGCTTTTGACAACCTCGTTGTATCCGGCAGATGCCTCCCCGCCGCCACCGATTCCCGGCACATCGACAGTCGTTTTCTCCGCGCCGCTGCCTTGCACGCCCTCGGCCAGATTGGAAAGCGCCTTCTCCGCTTGTCTGAGCCGATTCAATTCAGCTTCCGACGAAGATGGCCCGGAATCAGAGGCTGTGGCCGTCCTTTTCGCCATCCTCATGCCGACGGCGGGAGTGTAGGTCGGCACAATGACGTGCGAAGGCTTGGCAACCGGCGAAGCGGAAACGGCTTCCTGTTGCGCGGGCGCGGCTTCATGTTGAGGCGCTGTGATTTCGCGCGGGGGAACGCGGGTTCTAGCTTGCGTGGGGGGCGGCAAGGTTTGGGGGCGGACCACTTCTTCCTCCTTGGGCTTGGATATGGGGGAGCGACCGACGATTTCCGGCTCGGTTGCCGGCATTACCATCCGGGGTGCGGCCGCCGCCGGCGTGCCGCCGTGAGCGCCCGCTCCGTCCAGGATGTTGGCTGGGATCATCGACAGCACTTGCAGGCCGGAATCTTCCGGGCGCGAACTGAAGCCGGCGCTCACGATCAGTGTCGCCGCCAAGAGGCCGTGAAGGCCCATGGAGAAGACGAAACACTTTTTCTGGAGGCGCGTCATGGGTGCTCGGCGGCCGCGACACGGGCCGAAAACTGGGTGATGTTATTGCGCAAGCAGGAGTTGATCACCGCTATGACAAAGTCCCACTGCGTGCGTTTGTCGGCGCGGATATCGACGATGAGGCGGGGGTTGTCGTTGTGCATTCGCGCCAGTTCACCCTCCACCTGGAGCAGGGAGAGATGCCGGCCTTGAAGCCAGTAATCGCCGCGCGGGCTGATTTCGACGACCCGCACGTTGTGGCGGTCGATGTTCCGGGTGTCCGGCCTTCCCATGTTTTGGGGCAATTGCATATCGACGCTCCCTTCCAGCAACGGGCGGGTGATCACAAAGATGATCAACAGCACAAACGCCAGGTCCAGCAGTGGCGTGATGTTGATCTCGTTGAGCGTCACCAGCGAATTGCGTTGGGAAAAGCGCCTCATTCTTCCTTCAAGTACTCGCTTTCCATCCTCGACACCAAATCCTGCGCGAAATTGTCCAATTCGACCGTCTGGACGCGCAAGGTATGCACCAGCCAGTTGTAGGCGATCATCGACGGAATGGCCACCAGCAAACCGGCCACCGTGGTGATCAAAGCCGCCGATACGCCCGGCGCCATCGTCGGCAAATCCGCCCGCCCCAATTGGCCCACTCGCGCAAACGTATCCATCACGCCCCACACCGTCCCCAGCAATCCAAGAAAAGGCGAGCCGCTGACGGCTATCGCCAGAAGGATCAGGCCCGATTCCAATTTGAGCGATTCCCGCGCCACGGCGCCTTCCACGGTCCGTTTGATATGTTCCATGCTCTTGAGCGAGATGAGTTTGCCTCGCGTCTCCCCGTTCCCGTGCTTGAGCCGGGCGTCCAACGCGCCGCAACCCTCCTGATACACCGCGAACATCGGGCAGCCGGATATGTCGAAATGCCGGTCGTAAACCACAAACACATTCTTTTGCGGACGAAACTCCGACTCGAAATGCTGGTTGAGGACTTTGGCGCGGCGCATTTGCAAGCCCTTGGAGACCATCATGTACCAGGCGAAAATCGACATGATGGCCAGGAAGAAGATGATGAAGCGGGCCTCGACAGTGGCCTGGCGCCATACAAATTGCAACTGGGTCTCCGCAAATAAACAAATGGGATCGTTCATCCACACGACGTTGCCGCAGCCTTAGGCTGCCGCGTTTACCGGCCTTACGTGGAGGAATGCAATGGTCAATTTTTCACGTCCGACCGGCTTGTTCCGACCATCTGAAACGGAGTGTAAGCCAAACCGCTGTTTTGGCAACGATTTTCGGAAAAAATCTCAAAGCCCGCCCGACCCGCGCGCATCCTTCAATCCGCGAACAGGCGCGAACGGGGCGCCCCACAGCCGGTCAAACCCCCGTTTTTCAACTTGCCAGAGGGTGCCAGAGGGTGATATCCCAGAGCACCAGCCCAACAGGGCAAAACAGCCTGGCGCAAAGTCGCAGAGAGCCGCAGAGAAAGACGTTGAACCACGGATATCGCGGATTGGACACGGATAAAGAAATCCGTGGTTAAGCCCCTTTTTTTCCAGGACCCGGCGCGGAACCCGCCCCTTTTTTCATGCACAAGCCTGCACAAGCCTGCATATTCGTCCATTTTGGGGGTGAGGCTGGCGTTTTGACGGGTGCGCCCGCCTTTTCCATCCGCTTCTCGCGATTGGCAAAAACCAGTGCGATTTGGTGCGATTTGGTGCAAAAAACAACTCCACTGCCCAACAAAACGGCTTACAGCGCAGGGCGAGTGTGACGGTTCACGCCACGCACGCCGTTCGGCGCAGGAACGGGCCGCGCCAACAGGCTTTCAAAGAACAAGCTTGATTCTGAAATGTAACATATCAGGGAAGGATTGCAAGAAGTTTTGCCCGCGGAACACGCGGATTAACGCAGATGAAGAATGTCTCTCCTCCAATCGCGCCATGAAGCTGGAAAGGCGCAAATGCGTTCCTGGCCAAATCCATTTCTGCTGTGCCAACCTCATTCTCCGCCGTCGCGGGGCCATGGCGGACAGGCTGACTTTTCCCACTGGCGGGGGAGAGGGAGAATCGTCGTCCGCCCCCATTGGAAACGAGAGCCGTTGCACCGTCATTCCGTCTTCTCCCGGCAATTTGACTTCCTCCAGCGCCGGGGACCCGGTGGGATACCATCATGACGCCTTGTGGCGTTTGTTTTGAAGGTTCACGACCGGATGGCCGGAAAGCTTTTGCCGTTTGCGGGCGTCGGCGAAAAGACGATCCACGTCATGCCCGTGGGACGCCGAGAGCGTGTCCTTGATGAGCACGCCAACCGCCCGCCCCCTCACCACGCCAATTTCGGTACATACATCGGCAAAATAGGGTGAGCCGTGTTGAACCATTTCGCCGATATTTTTCGCGCATTGCCAATGCAAAGCCTGACGACATCAGCCGCCAACCACGCTTTGGAGGGGCTTGCGCCGCCAGCGCAAGTCCTTGAATCCGACGTACTTGCAGGCGAATGTTTCCACTGCGGCACACCTTTGCGCGGCGCGGATTTCAGCAGTCAGGGAAAATCCTTCTGTTGCCGGGGCTGTTTGACCGTCTTTGAACTTCTGACGGAAAACGGGCTGGCCGATTTTTACCGTTTTGGCAGGGCGGCAGGTGTGCGCGCCAAGGCCGTTCCCAAGGAGGAGGAGTTCAGCTACCTGGACGACCCGGTTCTCCGGCGGCGCCTGGTGGATTTTGCCGACGCACGGATGACGCGCGTCACCTTCCGGGTTCCGTCGGTCCATTGCATAGCCTGTGTCTGGCTGCTGGAAAACTTGTTCCGCCTTAAACCGGGCATCGGCTATTCGCGCGTGAATTTTCCGCGCCGGGAAGTTTTCATCACCTTTGAGAACGCCGGCGTCAAGCTGAGCGAAGTGGTGGCGTTGCTGACGTCGCTCGGTTACGCGCCCGATTTCAACTTATCCGACCTGGAAGAGCGTCCGCGCTTTCCGGTGTCGCGGCGGCTGTGGCTGCAACTGGGGGTGGCTGGGTTCGCTTTCGGCAACATCATGTTGTTGAGCATCTCGTCGTATCTGGGGCTGGACGCCTTTAGCGGGCCGGGATTGCGGAAGATGTTCGGGTATATCAGCCTGGCGCTGGCGGCGCCGGCCGTCATTTACAGCGCCGCCGACTATTGGCGGGCCGCCTGGCTGGCCGTGCGCCGGCGCATCATTACCATTGACGTTCCCATCGCGGTGGGCATCGCCGCTTTGACAGGATGGAGCGCGACGGAAGTTTTCACCAATCGCGGCCCGGCCTATTTTGATTCGCTGACCGGCCTGCTCTTTTTCCTGCTGTGCGGAAGGATGTTTCAACAAAAAACTTATGACCGGCTGGCGTTCGACCGCGATTTCAAGTCGTTTTTCCCGCTCTCCATCCTGCGCAAGAGCGCGCGGGGCGAGGAGCGCATTTCGCTGGAGCAGTTGCGGGCCGCGGACCGGCTGATCATCCGCAACGGCGAATTGATCCCCTCGGACTCGCGCCTGGTGTCCGGGCCGGCGATGATCGATTACAGCTTTGTCACCGGCGAATCCGAGCCGGTGGCCAAGGTTGCGGAGGATCATATCTACGCGGGCGGGCGACAAATTGGCGGCGCCATTGAAATCGAGACGGTCAAGGAAGTCTCACAAAGCTACCTGACATCGCTTTGGAACCAGGAAACATTTTCCAAGGAGAAGAACGGCACGATTCACACGCTGACCGACCGCTACAGCCGGAGGTTCACCAGAATTGTCCTGGCGGTGGCGGTGGGCGCGGCTCTGTTCTGGGCGTGGCGGGACAGCACGCGCGCGCTGGGCGCGTTCGTGGCGGTGTTGATCGTCGCCTGCCCCTGCGCCCTGGCGCTGGCGGCGCCCTTTACCCTCGGCGCGGCCCAACGCATCCTGGCGCGGCGGAAGGTCTTCGTCAAAAATCCCTCCGTCATCGAGACCCTTGCGCGGGTGGACACCGTGGTCTTCGACAAGACCGGGACTCTGACGGCACCGGGCGCGGGCGCCATTGTTTTTTGGGGCGAGCCGCTGGACACAGACGAACAAGGGCGCATCCGCTCGCTGGCGCAACATTCCACTCATCCCCTGGCCGCGCGCATTGCACAATCGCTCCAGGGTGAACAGCCCGCCCAGCCAGTCCGGTCCTTCTCCGAAACGGCCGGCTGCGGCATTGAAGGCATCGTCGCCGGTCACGAATTATGGATGGGTTCCGCCGAGTGGCTGCGGTCGCGCAATGTGGCACCGCCCGGCGCGCCGGCGGCCTCCGGCAGCGTTGTTCATGTGGCCGTCAACGGGCATTACCGCGGCCGCTACACGCTCACCGACGCCTTGCGGCCCGAGGCGGACAAACTTATCCGCAAACTTTCGGCCGCCTGCCACCTCGCCCTGTTGAGCGGCGACAACGAGAAGGAGCGCGCGCGGTTTGAGGACTTGTTCGGCGCGGCCGGCCGCCTCCATTTCAACCAAAGCCCGCGGCACAAACTCAATTTCATCCGCGACCTCCAAGCGCCGGGCAGGACGGTCATGATGGTCGGTGACGGCCTCAACGACGCCGGAGCGCTCAAACAGAGCGATGTCGGGGTGGCGGTTGTCGAAAGCATTGGCGCCTTTTCGCCGGCCAGCGATGTCATCATGTCGGCCTCCATGGTGCCGCGTCTTCATGAGGTGCTGCGCTTCGCCAAGTCATCGGTGCGGGTGGTGCGCCTGAGTTTTCTCATTTCCGCCCTTTACAACCTCGTGGGCATCAGCATCGCGGCGCGCGGGCTGTTGTCGCCGGTGGTCTGCGCCATCCTGATGCCGCTCAGTTCGGTGACGGTCGTGGCCTGCGCGTGCGGGCTGACGGCGTGGCACGGAGGGCGCCTGGACGTTGCAACATCCCTCAACGAAGGGACCCGGCCATGATCGTGATTTTCCTCTTGATTCCCTTGAGCATAATGACCGCCGCCATTTTTCTGGCGGGCTTCATCTGGGCCGTGCGGTCCGGGCAGTACGAAGACACCTGCACGCCTTCACTGCGCCCGCTGATGGATGAGAACACAAAGAAAGACGAGAAAGCAAAAGAATGATGAACGCAGCAGCAGCCAGCCAACAACAGCCGCCGCGGCCCGAAGGCGGGACGGTGGAAACGTTCAAATACGACAACCGCATTGTGCGCGCGTTCGCCATCGCCACGGTCATCTGGGGCATTGTGGGCATGACGGCCGGGTTGCTGGCGGCGGTGGAGTTGTTTTTCCCGGCGGCCAACCTCAACTTCCAATTCATCACCTTTGGCCGGCTGCGCCCCGTCCACACCAACGCGGTGATCTTCGCGTTCGTGGGCAACGGGATGTTCACCGGCATCTACTACTCGCTGCAACGGCTGTGCAAGGCGCGGATGTTCAGCGACAAGTTGAGCTGGCTGAATTTCTGGGGCTGGAACGCGATCATCGTCGCCGCGGCCGTCACGCTGCCCCTGGGCTTGACCACCAGCAAGGAATACGCGGAACTCGAATGGCCCATCAAGATTGCCATTGCCCTCATCTGGGTGGCGTTCACGGTCAACCTGCTCGGCACGATCGTCAAGCGCCGCGAGAAACATATTTACGTCGCCATCTGGTTCTACATCGCCACGGCGCTGACGGTGGCGATTCTGCACATCGTCAACGGGCTTGAAGTGCCGGTGAGCCTGTGGAAGGGCTATTCGATATACGCCGGAGTGCAGGACGCGCTGGTGCAATGGTGGTACGGGCACAACGCGGTGGCCTTCTTCCTGACCACTCCCTACCTGGGGCTGATGTATTACTACCTGCCCAAGGCGGCCAACCGGCCGATCTTCTCCTACCGGCTCTCGATCATTCACTTTTGGGCGCTGATCTTCATCTACATCTGGGCCGGGCCGCATCATCTTCTTTACACGGCGCTGCCGGACTGGGCGCAATCGCTGGGCATGGTCTTCTCCATCATGCTCATCGCGCCGTCGTGGGGCGGCATGCTCAACGGCCTGCTCACCTTGCGGGGAGCCTGGGACAAGGTGCGCCAGGACCCCGTCCTCAAATTCATGGTCGCCGCCGTCACCGCCTACGGCATGGCGACGCTGGAAGGGCCGGCCCTGGCCATCAAAACCGTCAATTCCCTCTCGCATTACACGGACTGGACCATCGCCCACGTTCACACCGGCGCGCTGGGTTGGAACGGGCTGTTGACTTTCAGCGTCCTCTACTGGCTGATCCCGCGCCTCTACAGCACCAAACTCTGGTCTGTCAGGCTGGCCAATTACCATTTCTGGATCGCCCTGCTGGGCATGATGTTCTACGTCATCCCCATGTACGTCAGCGGCATCACCGAAGGCATGATGTGGAAGCAATTCACCCGCGACGGTTTCCTGCAGTACCCCAATTTCCTGGAAACGGTTCAGCAAATCCTGCCCTTCTACCGCCTCCGCGCCATAGGCGGCACGCTCTATATTTTCGGCGTCTGGCTCATGGCGTACAACCTTTGGAAGACCGCGCGGGCGGGCGTGTTCGTGCCCGAGGAGGAAGTGCGGGCCGTCTCCTACCGCTCGCAAGCCGGCGCGCACAGTGAACCGGCCTTCACCCATCGCTGGCTGGAATCCAAGCCCATCCTCCTGACGGGCCTGGCCCTCGTCGCCGTCCTCATCGGTGGCATGATCGAGATCATCCCGATGATCGTTGTCAAGGAGAACGTCCCCACCATCTCCAGCGTCAAACCTTACAGCGCCCTGGAACTGCTGGGCCGGGACATCTATATCCGGGAAGGGTGCGTCGGCTGCCATTCGCAGATGATCCGCCCGTTCCGCTCTGAAACCGAGCGCTACGGCGAGTACTCCAAGGCGGGCGAGTTTGTCTATGACCATCCCTTCCTCTGGGGCTCCAAACGGACCGGCCCGGATTTGCACCGCGTCGGCGGCAAGTACCCCGACGCCTGGCATTACAACCACCTGGACGATCCGCGCGCCACTTCGCCCGGGTCGATCATGCCGCGCTACCCCTGGCTTTTCACGCAACAACTTGACACCACTTCGCTGACCGCCCGCATCGGCGCCTTGCGCCGCATCGGCGTGCCTTATCCGCCGGGGTACGAAAGCAAGGCCCTGGATGAACTGAACAAACAGGCCGGCAAGGTCGTCATCAATCTCAAAGTCGGCCAGATCAAGGCCGCGCCCGACCGCGAGATCATAGCCGTCATCGCCTACTTGCAGCGGCTGGGCACGGACATCAAGCTGGCCCCCAAACCCGTGGCCGAGTCCGCCACCGCGCCTCGCGCCGCCAACTGAGCCAAGCCCATGAACGAATTGATTGACAAACTGGGCGGCATCAAAGCCTTCGGCATATTCTCCATTTGCCTCTTCGTGGTGGTTTTTTCCGCCTCGATGATTCTGGCGTTTTGCCTCAAGAAACCCTTTCTCAAGAGCATGAGCGCGCTGCCGCTGGAAGAAGACAGCCCCGCCCAGGCAAAAAACTCAAACACCCCCCCGCTATGAGCGACCCCTACGATCCCTTCAAAGACCCCCTGCTGCTCGACCACGAGGCCGATGGCATCCGTGAATTGGACAACACCCTGCCGCGCTGGTGGGTCTGGCTGTTTAACATCTGCATTCTCTTCGCGGTGGGCTACTTGGGGTATTACCATGTCTTTCATTTGGGCGACTTGCAGGCCGCCCAATATGTCCGGGAAAACAAGCAGGGCGAAGCGGTCAAAGCCGTCGCTCTCAAATCCTTTGAAGAGTCGCTGCCGACGCTGACGCCTTCCAAGGACCCGGCCATCCTGGACCACGGCCATGCCATCTTCCTGCGCAACTGCGCCCCGTGCCACCGCGCCGACGGCGGGGGACTGGTCGGTCCCAACCTGTGCGACGATTACTGGATCCACGGCTCCAATTTTGTCGATAACCTCCGCACCATCGTCAACGGCGTGCCCGGCAAAGGGATGCTGACCTGGCGCGGGGTGCTCAAGCCGTCCGAAATCCACGCGGTGGCCAGTTTCATCTACACCCTGCGCGGCACGCATCCGCCCAATCCCAAGCCGCCGGAGAACCAGTCCCAGCCCGCCGCGCCCAACATTTATGAGTAAACCCTGATGAACGCCGCGCCGCCAGTTCAGGAGCCGCCGCCCTCCCGGAAGCCGGACCGGAAGGATTTCCGTGATTTCCTGTCAACGTCGGACGAGCAGGGAGGGCGGCGCTGGCTTTATCCCCGCAAGCCGCGGGGCCGGTTCTATCAGCGGCGCATCTGCCTGAGCTGGCTGCTGCTGGGCATTTTGTTTGCCGTGCCCTTCATCAAGATCAACGGCAACCCGATGCTCATGCTCAACGTGGTGGCGCGGCGGTTCTCGATTTTGGGCCGCATCTTCTGGCCGCAGGACATGGCGCTGCTGGCCATCGCGCTCCTGCTTTATTTCACCGGCATCATGATCTTCACCGCCGCTTATGGCCGCCTCTGGTGCGGCTGGGTCTGCCCGCAAACTCTCTTCATGGAAATGGTTTTTCGCCGCATCGAATACGGCATCGAAGGCGACTCCCGCGCGCAACGCGCCCTGGCCGCCGCGCCCTGGACGGCCCGCAAAACCGGGATCAAGCTGGCCAAGCACGCCCTCTTCTTCGGCCTGTCCTTTGTCATCAGCAACCTGCTCCTGGCCTACGTCATCGGCATCGATCAGCTCCTGGCCATTGTAACTGACAGCCCGGCGCGCCATCTGGAGGGGCTGGCCTATCTTCTGGCCTTCACCGGCGTCTTTTACGCCATCTTCGCCCGCTTCCGCGAACAGGCCTGCACGTTTATCTGCCCTTACGGCCGCTTCCAATCGACCGTCCTGGACGAAAACACCGTGGCCGTCGCCTACGATTACAAACGGGGCGAACAACGCGCGGGCCTGGCGCGCCGCCAATCCCCCGCCCAGCGCCGCCAGGATGGCAAGGGCGATTGCGTCGATTGCGGCTGTTGCGTCGCCGTCTGCCCCACCGGCATCGACATCCGCAACGGCAACCAGATGGAGTGCGTCAATTGCACCGCCTGCATCGACGCCTGCGACGGCGTCATGGACAAATTGCGCCGGCCGCGCGGCCTGATTCGTTACGCGTCGCTCAACGGCATTGAGCGGGGCGAGCCGTTCCGCTTCACGCCGCGCATGGGCGTGTATGCGGCGGTCCTGTCGGTCCTGATGGGGCTGTTCCTGTTTCTCGTATTGACCCGCCCCAACGTCGAGGCCACCTTCCTGCGGGCGCCCGGCGCGCTCTTTGAGCGGACGCCCGACGGCAACCTCGTCAACCTCTACACCGTCCAGCTTGTCAATAAAACTTCCCGGCCCGTCCCTGTCCAGCTCAGGCTTGAAGGCATTCCCGGCAAAATCTCCATCATGGGCGACCCCGCGCTGATCGTGCCCGGGGAACAACTGGCCGAAACTTCCGTCCTGATCGAACTGGCGCCGGCCCTGCTCAAGAACGGCCCGAAGAAGTTCGATGTCGGCGTCTATTCCCAAGGGCGCCGCCTCCAGACCGTTCACACCACCTTTATTGGGCCGCGCGATTGACCCGGCCCGCCGCCCTTTATGAAATGGCTCCCCAAAATTCAAAACCCCTGGCCGGTGGCGCTGGTGGCGTTTTTCATCGTCTTCGCCAGCTACATCATCGGATTCGTCATTTTCGCCAGTTGCCAGAAAATGGACCTCGTTCGCGCGGATTATTATGACCAGGAAATCCGCTTCCAGCAGCAGATCGACCGCGTCCAGCGCTCCGCGCCCGTCCTGGCCGACGCCGGCATCGACTACGACCCCGCCGGGGACCTCGTGACCGTCACCCTGCCTTCTGTCAAGCGCGACGATATTTCCGGCACGGTATCCTTCTATCGCCCTTCAGACGCCGATCTGGACACCAACGCCAAACTTGGGTTGGACGAGGCCGGACGCCAAAGCCTGAGCGTGCGCGCCCTGCGCGCCGGCTTGTGGAAGGTGCGGGTGCAATGGACGACGGCGGGCCGGGAGTATTTTTTTGAGAAACCCATTGTGATC
Source organism: Verrucomicrobiales bacterium (assembly GCA_003138485.1). Taxonomy (GTDB): domain Bacteria; phylum Verrucomicrobiota; class Verrucomicrobiia; order Limisphaerales; family Palsa-1400; genus PLGF01. The sequence continues at coordinate 27,392 of PLGF01000161.1, forward strand.
GAACGGACGGCAGCCTCGTGAATTTCCTGGCGGCATTTCTACTGGGCCTGGCGGGCAGCCTGCACTGCGCCGCGATGTGCGGCCCGCTGCTCCTGGCCGTCGGCGCGGCGCGGCGGCATTCCGGCCGCCCCGCGGCCCGGTTTCCCGGTGGCGGTCTATTTTACTCCGCCGCCTACCACGGCGGGCGGCTTGTCACTTATAGTGTTCTGGGGGCCGTTTCCGGGCTGATTGGCGCGGCGGTCGTTTTCGCCGGGTTCCAGCGCTGGATTTCCATTGTCGCGGGCGGCCTGATCCTGCTGGGGGCCTTCGCCTCCTTCCGCGCCCGGTGGAACGGCCTGGCCGGGAGGGCCGTGTCCGTGGTCAAGACGAAGTTTGGCCTGCTGCTGCGCACCCCCGGACTTGGCGCCGCCGCCCTGCTGGGCGGCTTGAACGGCTTGCTGCCCTGCGGCCTGGTTTACGTCGCGTGCGCCGCCGCTGCCGCCGCCGGAAGCGTGCGGGGCGGAGTCGCGGCCATGCTGGCGTTTGGCCTCGGAACCGTGCCGATGCTGCTGTCCATTGGCTTTGCCGGGAAGGCGTTTGGATGGGTGAACCCGCCGCGGATGAGACGAGTGGTTCTGGTTTGCGTGACCGCCGCCGGGGTGTTGTTGATCCTGCGCGGCCTGTCGCTGGGCATCCCTTACGTCAGCCCGCAGTTTTCCGACGGCCAGGGGCCGGCGTGCAACTGCCACCACGCCATGTGATTCTCCGGATCGGTTCAGAGCGGTTGTGAACGGAATGGCAGAATTGGACGGACAAAATCTGCCACGGCCTGTGGCAGAAATTTCGTCGGGACAGAATCGCCCCTTTGAATTCAGGCGCGGCCCGCCGTTCGGGCCGCGCCCTTGGAATATCTTATTGATCCACCAAACGGAAGTACACGTTGACCTGTGTCGGGTCGATCGTGATGCTCTCGCTGGTGTTGGTCGTCGAGCCAGGATAGGCAAACCAGTCGCCTTCGTTCGATAGGTCCATCGAATTGGTTTGCAGCGTCCAGCCCAGGTGGTCCGCCGGCCAGGAGAGGGTGATCTGGTTGTTTAACACGCTGAAAGACACATTGATCGGCGTGGCATTGATGGTGATCGTCAGCGCGGTCGCATTGCCCGCGTCCTGCACAAAGGTGTAATTGCTGGCCGTCAGCCCGGAACCATCGATGGCATAGCTGCCCACCGGGCTGGACGTTGTCGTCGCGCTGGTGAACAACAGCGCGCCCGTCGTGGCGCTGGCCTGGGTGTCGCTGTAAACAAAACCTGTCACTGTGCCGCTGAAACTCGTGTTGGCCGAGCCATACGACTGGCTGGCCGGTGTCGCCACGTAGGTGAGCATGGCCGGAGTGATGGCCCCGGTCAGGGAAGGTTCCACCAGAGTGTAATTGGTATAATCGCCGCCGGACAAGGTCAGGCCAACCACCGTCACCGGCACCGCGGGATTGGCGTTGGTGTCGGTAAAGACCGCCGTGTAGCCGTTGGTCTCCAAATACACGCTGTTGGTGTCCTGCCCCAAAATACCCAGCAAGACCACGCTGTTGGAACTTAAGCTGGCCGCGTCCAAACCGGTCAACGTGCCATAAACCACCCCATCGACCGTCAACCC
>PLGF01000021.1 GCA_003138485.1 Verrucomicrobiales bacterium
TGAGCGTCAAACGTAATAGACCGTGACGATGCCCGCGAGCCAGCCCGCAACCGGCGTCAGGCGAAAGAAAAAAAGACCATTGGAAGACCATTGGGGTCGTACTTAAACATTTAACATTTGAACAAGGCCAGCAGGCGACGCTGGAAGACGGCTCGCTCTGGAAGTATGCTTATGACAATCGCAACGAATTGACGGGCGCGGATCGGTTTTGGGCGGATTGGACGCCGGTCACCGGCCAGCAGCATGGCTACGGTTTCGACAACATCGGCAACCGCTCCAGCGCGCAGGTGGGCAGCGTCGGGAGCGTGGCCACTGTCAGTTACGGCGTCAACGGCCTCAACGAATACACGAACATCGTCACGCCCGGCTCCAAGGACATCCTGGGCGACGCGATTGCCACCAACAGCGTCAGCGTCAACGGCGGCCTGGCCGACCGCAAGAACGAATACTTCCACAAGGCCATCACCGTGGCCAACAGCGGCGGGCCGTTGTGGCAGGAGGTGACCAACATCGCCGGAGCCGCCACCAACATCGGCGGACTGGCTTTCCCCGGCAAGTCCGCATCGCTGACGTACGACGCGGACGGAAACTTAACGTTTGACGGGATATGGACCTATTCTTGGGACGCTGAGAACAGGCTGACCGAAATGTAAGCTGTAAAGGAGGGTCCCCCTGTTGCGGGTCGGGGATGCGTGATAGCTTGGCGGATTGGCCGGAAGGCGATGAGATTAATTTCCACTTCTTTATGGCCCTTTGAAGGTGAGGATGGCGAAAATGGAGTTGGCGGAGTAATTGTTGGCTCCCCCACTGGTCGGCTCCGCATAGCGATCATAGCCGTACTGCAATCTGACTGTCAGGTTCTTCCCAAAACGACGCGCCAATCCAATCGCGACCGCATTTTGCGCGTATTCGATGCCCAGCGGCAATCCGGCTGAAATGTCGCCCTCGCCATAATGGGCCGCCGAGAAGGAGTAGTTGGCGAACAGGTCCATGTTCCGGTTCAAAGAGTAAGTGCCGCAGGCGATCACGCTGTAGATGTCGCCGCGGTAGGGAGGCACGGAGGAGGCGCCATTCGCCGCGCTGATCGACGCGGTGGGTTGATAGGAGAAGGCGGTCGATAAATAGAGGCCGGGGCGCGGCGTCAGGGTGGTGTTTATGGAATAGACGCGGGAAGCGTATTGGCCGGACAGTAGGCTGCCGCCGGGCGAAATGCGGCCGCTGGGAGTGGCATCCGTGACGGTCGAGTAGTCCTGTGTCAGGTATTGCCATGACAGGGTGGTTTTCAGCCATGAGCAAGGCCGCAGAACCAGATTGGCCACGGCTTCATCCGTGAGAAGATCGCGCTCCCGGATGAAGCCGGGATAGCCTGCGGGCGCCGGGGCCGCGAGGGTGTCTTGATATTGGCTGTTGTTCTCGTAGCGGCGATAATGGGCGTTGAAGGATACACTCCGCCAGGGAGATGTGTTGAAGCCCAAGCGGCAATCCGTCATCTGACTGGAAAAGGCTGTGTTCTGGATGAAGTCGCTTGCGTGCTGGAGATCGTCATTGGACTGGCCGATTCTCTGCTGTTGCAGCCGCGCATCCGCAAACAAAATCGTATAGGGGATTTTCCCGTAGCGCACCCCCACCGTTTCCGTGGCGGAAGTTTCATCGTAGTCGGAGGAGAGCCTCGAGAGGACTGCCGGGCCGTTGCCTGGGACTGGGGCGCTGCCGTTGGTGAAGATCGGATTGAGCAGGGCTGAGCCGCCGCCGAAACCCTGCTGGCGGGTCCACTCGGTCTGGACTCCTGTCGAAACGGTCAACCCATCGAACGGACGTAGGAGTGCGTTCGCGTTAAGAACCTGCGACTCCTTCTCCAGGGTGATCCGCGGGACGATGTCCGTGTAAGCGGTGTGGAAGCTGGGGTTGCTGGCGGCATCGGTAAAGGAAGCGTCGGCGTTGAGTTTGCTGTAAAGATAGCCGGCGGAACCGAAGAGCCAATCGGTGAACTTCTTTTCCAGCCGAATCGTATTGGCTCCCTGAAAATAGCTGTTTCCTTCCTGCGTCTTCTCCGTAACCGGCTGGCGGGCGTCCAAGTTGGTGTAAGAGTTTTTGAGGTTGTAGAACTCGCCGCGGAAACGTTCTTCAATGGCCACCCCGCCCACCTCGTGATCGAGATCGAATTTCAGTATGTTCACCTGCTCGTCGATCTTCTGGCTGGCTGGCGCGAAGCTCTGAGTTTTGCCTGGAACGGCGTTCCAGTCGGCGGTGGCTTCACCCCCGCGTCTGTAATCCTGTTCAAAACCCAGAACCATTTTGGGCCAATTCGGCAGGGTGAGTCCGAAATCGACCCACGCCTTTCCGATGTCCAGATACAGATCGCTGGCCAGGGCAGGCTCCGGCAGGGGCAATGACGGCAAATAGCCCCCGGTGTTATTGTAGTACTTCCGATATTCCTCCCAACCCGCGTGAACGAAGCCGAGATCATTCTTGGCGAGAGAAAGAACGACTTTGTAATCGTCTTCCAAGGCGTGGCCGGAAAGGTTGAGTTTGGTGTTGGCGCCGGGGTCGGCGGCCAAATCAAATTGCGCCAGTCCGCCGTTGATTCCCTGCTTCTGCCAGTAATCCTCGCGAAACTTCTGGATGTTCCCATTGACCGACGTGCTGCCGATGGCTGGGGAAAGGGATAAACTGATCTTGTCGCGGGGCTGGACCGCATCCCAAGCCACGCCCTGGTCAATCCAGGCGCGCAACAAGGCGACTTGCGCGGCGCTCAGAGGATCGCCCTTGCCGACAGGCGGCATTTCCATGCCCGGTTCCAGTTGGGCAACGTAATGGACCAGGGGGCTTTTGGCGCTGTTCCCCGGAATAATGTCCACTGCATTTTTGCCGCCCTTGAGGGCGTCTTCGCTGTTGTCAAGGCGAAACCTGCTCCGCGGCCGCTCCGAGCCGTGGCACCGGATGCATGAAGCACTGAGGATTGGCTTTATGTCGCGCCCATAATCAACCGTGACGGTGGCGGGAGCGGGCAGTTTGGATTCATCAAACTGGGCCACGCCGGAGAGCGGGCATAAGAGGAGTATTAGAAAGCACAGGCAGACCCTTCGCCTCAAGGCAATCAAGGCGGAAGCAGGCCGGGGAGGCATTGCCTGGAAGCAGAGTTGCCTGAACTTGGCGGTTGGTCCTTTCAATAAAGGTAATAGGGTTGGGTGTTTGAGCCGTGAACCGCAGTGTGGCAGCCGGCTGTCCAGCAGGCGCCGAATCGAATGAAGGTGGTATGGTTGACGTTGCCGATATAGAGCGTGCCCGGCGGAGCCAAAGGCCCCGGCACTTGGGCATGGCAGCGGAGACAGAGGTTGGAATCGCGCACGGTGAGCAGCTTGGGGTTGACGGAGCCGTGCGGATTGTGGCAGGCGCCGCAGCCTTCGCGGAGCGCGGGGTGCTCGAAGACAACGGGCTTGGTTTGTGCCTGGTGGCATTGGGAGCACGACTCGTTCAAACGCGCCATTGCCAGCCCTCCCGCCGCTTTCATGATGTCCTGCCCGTGGGGATCGTGGCATTGGACGCAGTTCATTTTGCCTTCCAGAACCGGATGATGCTGGGGAAGATGGAATTCAGCCTGAGCATCCAGGTGGCACTGGAAACACGCGGCGGGGTCCTTGCCGGGATTGACTATGAAATTGGTTCCACCCGCGCCCGCGGCGACATGTTTGCTGCCAGGGCCGTGGCAGGATTCGCAGCTATTCTGGCCGGCCATTTGCCCGTATTCCAGCCGCAATCGCGCGTGTGGACTGGCCGGAAAAATGCGCGTGATTCTGCCGTGGCAATCGGCGCAGGCTTTGTCGCCCACAAACGTTGCGCCTTCGATTTTTGGCGGCACGACTACCGCGCGGCCCGCGGTGGAGCAGGAATTCAACAGCAACGCAACTGTTCCCGCGCCCAAGGTCAGGGCCGCCACGGAAAACCAAGGCAGCATTTTGACCATGGGAATGGGCTTTAAGGATTTGGCTGAAGAACGACCCGGTAAAAGCGGTTTCCGCCCGTCACGGCGCCTTCCGAAAACGTGGCTGGATTAACGCTGGCGATGTTGGTTCCCGCTGGAACCCAGGACGAGAGGTCGGACGAACTCTGGACCACGTAGGTCAAACCGACATTGACGCTGTAGCTGAAGGAAAACTGGCCGCCGGCAACGGCCGGAGCGGAGTTTGAAATCGCCACAGGATTGACCACGCTGATATTCACCACGGGCGAGGTGGTGGAAACGCCCGCGGCCGTTGCCACGGCGGTCAGGGAGTAATCGCCCGCGGGCAGGCTGCCGGCGGTGATGTTGAACGGAGAGGCCGCCGCCGAACCGAGGAGGTTGGTGTCATTCGCGAAAAAGGCCACGTTAGTGACCGTCCCGCTGCTCACGGTGGCGGCGGCCCCGAGGTTTAACGTCGCGGGAGCTGAAAACACGGCCCCCGCAACCGGGTTGGTAATGCTCACCGTTGGCGCAGGCGGCGGGGCGGTGCTTCGCTGATATGTGAAGCCGCTGCCTTGCGGTCCGCCCCACTCGGTGAATGTAATGGACAGATAAATATCATCGGATTCGAGATAGACCACAAAATTCGTGCCTGGCAAAGTGACATGCAAATCATTACCACTGCCGGGTCCCCCAATGAGCGCATACCAAGTGCTGTACGTCAGATTGGTGTTTGCCAGCGTGCCCACTGCCCACAAGGTATTCGCCGGGCTGGAAGTCGAACTCCAAAATGTCTCGTTAAACGGCGGCGCGGCGTTGATCAAAGGCACCTCTGACGGTCGTGTCAGCCAGACATCATCCGTGATCTGGTCCACGTTGGCCAGTTGCTCGCTCACGGGAATGTTTCCATTGAACGGGGCGGGTTGGGTGTATGTAATCAACGGCCCCGTCCAGACAGTTCCGGCCGGGGCCGGCGTCGCATACGCCGCCAACAAGGCCAGCGCCAGTTCCCCCACGGGGCTTGCCAGCCGCCAAACTCCATCACGCGTCTTCATCGTATGTGTGACGAATGAAGGCGGATTTTGTTCCCAGGATTCTTCTTCCCCGCATGTTTGCTGGCATGCCCTGGCGGTTGCGCGCGTCCGCGCTGGTTGCGGCGCCGCAATTCTCATTTTCCTTGGAACCTTTTGCTTCGCCGTGCCTCTGACTCATTGGAACGGCTTGATGACGGCATGTGCCGCCATCAGATTGACAAAATGAACAAGAACAGACTGAAAAGACCACGAATATGATTTCAAACCGTTTTGCGCTCACGCTCGCCGCGGGAGTGGCCGCCTTCAGCGTCCAAGCCCAAGGAACCATCTCCGCCACCGCCACTCTGACCGAAACCGGGGTATCCGGCTCTGAGTACGAGTATTCATTGGCGCTCCTCAATACCGGCACCGTTTCGATCAACGCCTTCTGGTATGGGTGGGTGCAGGACAGTTTTGACCTGCCAGGCGCACCAACCAGCATTGGCGCTCCAGCCGGCTGGTCTGGAGCGGCCGACGGCCATTCCATCCAATTTGGAAACAGCACGGGCAGCGCCATTGCGCCGGAGCAAACCGGCACGTTCCTATTCGAGAGCACCTTTGGCCCTTCAGCCATGACGTCAGGCATCACCGACAACGCTCCCACCGGAGACTCCGTTGCGTACGCCACCGTGACCGCGATGAACGAATTCGAGCAGAGTGTTCCCGGAGTCGCCAGCGGGCCGTTCGTCCCCACGCTGTCAACGGTTCCCGAGCCGTCCACGTTGGGCCTGTTTGCAATTGGTTTGCTGGCGACCGGGTGGCGCAAATGGCGTCGTCGAAGCGGCGACTAATGGAACGACTCACTTTGGGGCGGAGCGAGTCTCCATTGGGTTTCGGGGCATCCAAAATGGATGGCAGCCGAACTGGCGGCAGAAAAAAGGCTGGCCATTCTGGAAGGCGCCTGCGAGGTTGGTTCGTGTTGGAACGAATCGACGGCACGTCACTGCAATTTGCGTAGGGTTGTATGCCAGGCCCGGATTTTGAAACGGTGGTGGCAGGTCATTATGAGCCGCTGTATCGATTCGCCTTCAGTCTGACGCGCTCGGAAGCGGATGCGTGCGATCTGGCGCAGCAAACCTTTTATGTCTGGGCAACCAAAGGCCATCAATTGCGCGACGCATCAAAAGTCCGATCATGGTTATTCACGACACTGCATCGCACGTTTCTGGAATCCCGCCGCACTCTGGCCCGCTTTCCGCATGGCGAGTTGTCGGAGCTGGACGCCGATTTGCCGGTCGTCCTGCCGGAGGCGGCGCGCCAGTTGGACGCGATGCAGGCGGTGGAGGCATTGGGGCGGATTGATGACTTGTACCGCGCGCCGGTGGCGCTATTCTACATGGAGGATTGTTCTTACCAGGAAATAGCCGAGATTCTCGATGTGCCCATTGGCACCGTCAAATCCCGCATGGCCCGCGGCCTGGCGCAGCTCAGGCACATTCTCGCCGGAAACAACCCGGCGCGCAACCAACCGGGAGGGCAACGTGAATAATCGAGAGGCCAAACAAATCCTGGCGCTCTTCCGGCCGGGCACGGCTGACGAAGTTGACCCCTTCTTCAGTCAAGCCCGGCAATTGGCCAAGACCGACCCCGATCTGGCTGCGTGGCTCGATAGCCATGCTGAGACCTTCCGCGTATTGCGCGGCAAATTCCAAGCCATCCCTGTTCCACCCGGGTTAAAGGAACAAATCCTCTCCGAGCGCAAAATCCAACGCTCGCTCTTTCAAGAATACTGGCGCCCCATTTTGGCCGCCGCCGCCGTGGTGGTTTTGCTGGCAGGCTTGGCTTCCGCCTGGCGCATCCGTCACGCCGCGCCGGACGGCTATGCGGCGTATCGCAAGCGCATGACCGAATTCGCCCTGCGCAGTTATTCCATGGACCTCAAGGCGACAGACCCCGCCGTGATCCGCAATTTCCTCAAGGAGAGAAATGCCCCCGCCGACTACGCCCTTCCCGCCGGACTGAGCACGACCGCCGTCTCAGGCTGCGCAGTTTCCACCTGGCAAGGCAGCCCCGTTTCCTTGATCTGTTTCAAGTCCGGCCGCCCGCTTCCCCCAGGTAATCAAAGCGATCTCTGGCTCTTTGTCACCGACCTGAAAAGTGTTCCCAACGCCCCGCCTCCGGGCGCTCCGGTGTTTGCCAGAGTCAACAAGGCGGCCACGGCCAGTTGGTCTGACGGCGCGAGAATCTACCTCCTCGCGGCGGTGGGTGACGAGGCGATGCTTCGAAAGTACCTTCAGTAACGGGACGAGGGCGCCGACCAGCTCGACACGGTCATCCGGTCGCCAATCCAGTCGAAGTCCCGAGGGTCGCTTGAAACGTCAATCGGCAGCCCCGCCGCGTCGGGCGAGGAGGGCGGCATTGTGCTGGCGCATTTCCAGAGGTGCGTTTCCGCGTGCCCGTCTGCGAAAGAAAAAGTGGCGCCGCCAAGATGCCAGGAGGCCGGCAACCGGATCCATTCCGGACGATAGACATGGTTGACAAAATATCCGTCGGAGACACTGTCGGGATGCTCGTCCAGAAAGACAAAAATGCCGGCGGGCGCCGTGATGGATGTCAAGGTAAAGAACTGGGTGTAACCCGGGTTGTTGGTGTTGTAGCCCGCGCTGGTCAGTTCCCCCGCGTCCCCGACCGAAGCGTTCATGGAATAGCTGCGCGCTCGATTCGCCCAACCCGCCGCGCGCTGCAACCCGCTGAGCGCGATGTCGGACGGACAGCGATATATCGTGGACGCCTTGGCAACGTAAGCTCCCAGAGCCGCTTCGGTCAAGTTGGCCAGGTTTGTATTATCGCTGCTCAACTCCCAGTCCAATACGCCGGCCGCCCAATTGATGTTGGTGCGGGCGGCCGAATCAGCCAGATTATACGCCAGCCGCTGGGAATGGTCGTCGGCATAAATGAGCCAGGCCATTGCCAGTTCCTTGTTGTTGTTTTGGCAAAAAAGCCCGCGAGCCTTGGCTTGGCTTCCGGTCAGGGCGCTCAGAAGCAAGCCGGCCAGGATGCCGATAATGCCTGTCGTCACCAGCAATTCCAACAGGGTAAAGCCCCTGCGCCGGGCAGAATTCATCGGTTGTGCCATGGAAATCGGGCCGTTCATAGGACTCTCAACTTCGGTCTATCTTACCAGTGGAAACCCGAAAGTTCCACTCCTTTATTGTTAAATCGACCGCAATATCCGGCTTATGCCTGCACCAACGTTTCATTACCGTCAAATGGGTCAAACCAGTCAAACGGGTCAGAATTCCGGGCTTGACCTTTACGGCCCGCGACGCCAGTCCTAAACGCATGTTCGGCAATCTTGCGCTTCCGGCGGTTTTTCTAGCCTGTTCGACCGTATGCGCCCAGGAAGGCGCCCGCCTGGACCTGGGGCGCTTGCAGACCGGCGCCACGGTCTGCTTCGTCCGTGGCGCGGACGACGCGTGGGGCATCGAAATCGCCGGCGGGCCGGCTCCGCGCATCTTGCAAGCGAAGCCCGCGAGACTGGAAGTGTACCGCGCGGACGAGGACATTCGCCAGCTTGCCGCCGGATACAAAGCCATCACGAAAATGGCGGACGGATTCGATGCCGGCGCAGAAATCACAAACATCGAAAATGTGGTCTTTCACGTGCGGGACCACTGGAGTGTGAATGGAGCGGTAGTCTCAATGCGCAGGACTGTGGAAGTAGCCGGCAATGCGACCGGCGGGTTCGACTCGTCTGTCGTGCTGACGGTGGATTCTTCGGTGGATTGGACCAGCGTGAATTGCCTGGCGCCCGGCGCGTTATATGGGGACCCCACTTACGATGGGGATCGCTCGCCCGGCGGCACCTTGAATTACGCGGCCCGGCGCTTCGTCATGCGGGAGGACATTCTCCCGGCGCCTTTGTTCGCGCTCTCTTTCAGCAACGGCGCTTCCGTGGCGGTGTTGGACCCTTCACCCCGTGGCGACTCAACCGAGGAGGAGACGAAGCTTTCAAAGCCGGTGCTGACCGACGCCCGATATCAATTCGGCGCGCTCGGGGCTTGGCAGGCGGAGCGAAGCCCCATTGAGTTCGGCTTTTCGTATCCCGGCACGACCACCCGCTTCGGGATTGGGCCGGGTGCGAAACCGGGATGGATTCGGCGCTATCACCCGATCGTGCCGGGGGTGGCGCACGGTTACGAGGTGAGGTTTCGCTTCGGACAGGACGAATCGTTTCGTGACGTGACGCGGAACACATGGCGTTGGGCGTGGAACACCTTGAATCCCGCTGTCACCTACATCGACGTCGAGGAGGTGCGCCGCGTTCTGATCGATCACCTGGCCGCGCAGGCCGCGACCATCGACGGGCGCACGGCCATTCCCTTTGTTGTCTCGACCCTCGTGACCAATCAAACCCAATGGAACTGGGCGATGGTGGCGATGGGCTTCGTGGGCAAGAACATTGAATGCGCGGACCAGTTGTTGCGCGAAGGCGACCGCGACCCATCCGAGCGCGGTCAGAAAATGCGCCAGATTGGGCTGGCGATTATCTCATCCTTGATCAAGGCGCTTCCGAACGTGCCGCTGCAAGGGACCGGCTACGATCTTGCGACGGGAGAGCCGTGGGACCACATCTGGCTTGCGCCCTGGCTGCGGAACGCGACGGAAGACATGCGCGTGCTGATGCGGGCCTACCGGCGCGAGCGCGCCCGCGGCCGCCAGCATCCGGAATGGTTCAACTGGGTGAAGTCTTACGTGGACTGGCTGGTACTTCAGCAGAGGCCGGATGGTTCGTTTCCGCGCCGGTGGAAATCAGGGTCCAATGAGATCGCCGAACCGACGGGCACAGCGAGCTACTGTCCGGTGCCCCTGCTGGTCATCATGTCCGAAGAAACGGGGGATGCAAAATATCAACAGGCGGCCATCCGAGCCGCTGACTGCGTTTGGACAAATTGGGGAAGTCGCGGACTCTTCGTCGGGGGCGCAAGCGATAATCCGAATATCACTGATAAAGAGGCCGGGATGCTCAGCATGGAAGCCTACCTGAGCCTCTACGAATCCACGCGAGAACCCAAATGGTTGGAGCGTGCCCAGGCGGCCGCGAATTTCGCCGAAAGTTGGATATGGATTTGGAATCTGCCCATGCCGCTGGACGCGGACGACGCGCAGCTCCATTGGAAGAAAGGCGTTCCAACCATCGGTGTTCAGGGCATAACCGCCCGCGTCGCCGGCAGCGCCGATGAGTATCTGGACTGGGCTGTGCCTTCCTACGCGAAGCTGTACAACTATACCAAAGACAGGCATTACCTGGATGTCGCGCGCGTTTTGTTGCACGACACCAAATCGATGGTCGCTCTTCCGGGAAGGCAGTACGACATGAAAGGCATCGGGTGGCAGCAGGAGGGCTGGGGGATGGGACCGGGCCGCGGCGGACGCGGCGCGGGTGGCCACCGGTTCTGGCTGCCGTGGATTTCCGCCAACCACCTCTACGGAATAACCGGTCTGGAAGAGTATGACCCGGCTTTGTTCAAAATGCTTTGCACCAGGCCGGCAACGCCGTAAGGGGATTTAGGTCACGGCTTTCCGCGTTGCGCCTTGTCGGGTTTCGACTACGCTGTGCCGCCATAATGCGTAATGAAGTCCTTTTGTCCCTTGGCCTCGCGGCGCTGCTGGGCGGATGCCGCACGGCGCCCCCTGCCCCGGCGCCGGTTCCTCCCGCCAATTTCACCCTGGAAGATTTCCAAATCAGGGCCGCCCATTTCAATTCCATCATCACTGTCCCCGCCTTTGAGACCTCCTCCAACGCCGTAGTCGCTTCCGTCAAGACTACGATTTCCACCGCCGAACTGGGTCTGGACGCCATTGGCCGGCTCCAACCCGCCGAAACCGCCTTTGGAAACACCGTCCGCGCGCTGGATGACATCGGAGCGACGATTGGCACGACGGAAAACCGCCTGTCGCTCATCAAGGAAACCAGCATGGACCCCGCGCTGCGCGATGCGGCCACGGAGCAATTGAAGAACCTTGAGGCGTGGGCCGTTGGTTTGGACTATCGGCAGGACGTTTACCAGTCTGTCAAGGCGTACGCTGACTCCCATCCCGAATTGGAAGGGGAGGACGCCAAACTGCTCAAGGACACCATGCGCGATTATCGGCGGGCCGGCCTGGCCCTGCCGCAGGAGCAGCGCGACGAGGTGGAGGCGTTGCGCAAAAAGTTGTCGGCCCTGACCACCGATTTCATGGGCAACGTCACCAAAGCCTCCCGCCGCCTGGTCTTCACCAAGGTCGAATTGGAAGGGGTCCCCGACGATTTTCTCAGTCAGAATGGCATCGACAATAGCAACGGCACTTACAACCTCATGGCCAACGTCACCTGGCACTACCTGACCGTCATGGAAAACGCGCGCCGCGAACCAACACGCCTGAAAATGGAAACGGCCCGTGAAAACCTGGCCCGGAAGGACAATGTTCCCTTGTTGCAGGAAATTCTGGTGACGCGCGACACCATTGCCAAAAAGCTCGGCTACCCGACCTGGGCTGATTACGCGATTGAAATCAAGATGGCCAAAACCGCCGCGCGGGCGCGGAGCTTTTTGGAGGATTTGAAGACAGGCCTCCAGCCCACGTTCGATGCCGAGCTGGCCCAGTTCCGCGCCCTCAAAGTCCGGGAGACCGGCGATACCAACGCCCAGATTCACCTCTGGGACTGGCGCTATTACGCCAACCAGCTCAAGAAGGAGAAATACACCGTCGATGAGGACGCCCTCAAAGTGTATTTCCCCTACCAACAGTGCCTGGATGGGATGTTTGCCATTTACCAGCGGATTTTCGGCCTCCGCTTCCAGCGGGTCACCCCTCCCTTCAAATGGGTTGCGGACCTTCAGCTTTACGCCGTCTCCGACGCCGCCACCGGCGAACCGCTGGGCCTCTTTTACCTCGATATGTTTCCCCGCGAGGGCAAATACAATCACTTCGCCGAGTTTGGGATTATTGACGGCAATTTGCGCGAAGACGGAATGTATCAACGTCCGACGGTGGCCTTGATCTGCAACTTCCCCTCCCCGCGGGCCGATCGCCCTTCGCTGCTGGAGCACGAGGACGTCGTCACGTTGTTCCATGAATTCGGCCACGCCATGCACGCCATTTTGACGCGCGCCAAATACGCCCGCTTTTCCGGCACCAGCGTTCCCGGCGATTTCGTCGAGGCCCCGTCGCAAATGCTGGAGAACTGGCCCTGGGACAAGAGAGTGCTTGACAGCTTCGCGGCGGATTACCGCGATCCGTCGAAGAAAATCCCGCCGGAAATCCTCAACCAGCTCAAGGCGGCCAAGCTGGCCATTGAGGGCACCCGTTACCGCCGCCAGCTGGCCTTCGGTCTCTCCGACATGGCCTTGCACACCCAAATCCATGCGGACAACGCCGGCGACGCCAGTCCGCTGGCGGACAAGATCTCCTCCGAGACGTTTCTCCCCGAACCGCCCGACACGGCGTGGGTCGCTTATTTCGGCCATATCATGGATGGTTACGACGCGGGCTATTACGGCTATGCCTGGGCTGACGCCATCGCGGCGGACATGGCCACGGTTTTCGAGAAGGCCCCGGACGGATTCTTTGACGAACAGGCCGGACGCCGCCTGCGCCGTGAGATATACGAAATGGGCAATTCGCGCGACATTGAAATTTCGATTGAGAAGTTTCTGGGCCGCGAGGAATCCAGCCAGCCGTTCCTGAGAAAAATCGGCATGAACCCAGCCAAATAGGTGTAAGGCAGAATTCTTCGGGGATCGACCTCACCCCCACCGCAAAAGTACGCGACTGGATATGCCGGACGCGGCTTTGCAACACCAGAACCGTGCGCCTGCTTTTCCTTCTCCCTGGGGGAAAAGGTTAGGATGAGGGCGAGTCCCGAAGAATTCTGTCTCACGCCGCTTCAGCCCGCTCCCGGCCGCTCCGGCGGGACTTCGTTGACGCTCCCGCGCCGGTAACCTTGCAGGTCGAGCGTCACGTGCGCGTATCCGATTTTCCTCAGCGCCTCCGCAACCCGGGCACAAGCCCCGTTCATGAGAAATTTTGGCATCTCGTCCGCTCCCACCTCGATGCGGGCCAGATGCGCGGTCCTGCCCTGCGCCTGCATTTCGTGGTGACGCGCACGCACGTCGTGAAAGCCCAAGTCGCGCAGCACGTTTTCCGCCGCCTCGATCATCCCCAGCTTCTGGGGAGTGACCGCCTCGCCGTAGGGCACCCGCGAACTCAGGCAGGCCATCTGCGGCTTGTCGGCCGTGGGCAGCCCCAATTGGGCGGACAAGGCGCGGATTTCGGCTTTGGCCAGTCCGGCTTCCTTGAGCGGAGCGCGCACTTGGAATTCCCCCGCGGCTTGCGCGCCTGGCCGGAAGTCTCCGGTGTCGCTTGCGTTTTCGCCGTAAGCGATGACGGCGAATTTCTCCGCGCGCGCCAGAGGGGTCAAATGGGTGAACAACTCGTGTTTGCAGAAATAACAGCGGTTATTGGGATTGGCCAGGTATTCCGGATTGGCAAATTCCTCCGTCTTCACGATGCGCAGAGGGATGGAAAATTGGGCCGCCACGGCGACGGCTTCCGCCAATTCGCGCCGAGGCAGGCTTGGGGAATCGGCCAGGACCGCCAGACATCTCTCCCCCAACACCTCGCGCGCCACCGCCGCCAGAAACACCGAGTCCACCCCGCCGGAGTAGGCCACCAGGCACGAACCATAAGAGCGCAGAATGCCGCGCAGTTGATCAAGTTTATTCACAGCCACACCCAATTCTGCCACGCCTCGCCGGGAAAGTCGAGATGGACCGGCGACAATTGCCGGTTCTGGGCCGCCCTTGGCGGTTGGTGTGAGACGAGTTTTTGCCAGTTCCGCGGGCCGCTTTTCCTCATTCTCCCTGCGCCTCCGAAGATTTTCACCGCGAATTTAACGGCCAGCGCAAGCCGGTAGCCGGGCTGTTGTTCCATCCCCGATCATTGCCGAAACGGGAGCATCCTTCATCGAACAGGTGTCCCCGTTTCGATAAGAATCGGGGGTCAGGTGGCGTGGTCATCCGCAAGCCGGCAGCCAGTCGTTAGAAAATGGTTCAACGCCTTTTCCCATGCCTGCATGAATTTTTGATAATAATCAGTCTTGAATTTCGCCACAAACTTGTCGCCGGCGGGACCAAGGCTGGTATGGCTGTAAGTGATGTCGGCAAAACATTCATTGCCGTTTTCGGAAAGTTGAATGTTCAGCCGACAGGCTGTTACGCCGGGCAGAATCTTCAACATTTCAACATGCCAATGCTCCGGCTCGTGACGTGTGATATACCAGATCGCGGTTCCAGGTTCGTCCGACGTGATGAAGATTCCGTCGCGCTCGGCAAACCCGGAAGAACTGATGACAAGCTCCGGCGACCATCCCTCCGCCCACTCCGCTTCCCGCACAGGGCACAAAAGCGGAAACACCTTGGCCGGCGCGGCATGTAATCTTTGTCTGTAGGTGTGGGTCGCTCGATATGGTTTCGTGATGCGCACAGCCATCTGACCGAAGTATAGCCAGGGCTCCGTGCGGGTCAACGCCGGTTGCCGGGCGTTTCGCGTTGCCGGGGGTTGACAGACTGCCGCAGGCGCGTATGATCGCGCGCATGTCCCGGTTTCATGAAAGTCTGGCTTCAAGCCCGGCGGGCGCAATGTGCGACCGCGGGGCGGGATCGTTAAAGTGTCAAGACGATGGCGGAGTTGACCGGCTTGGGACGGCCGCTCATCGCCTCCGCCCAACTCACCAATGACAGGCATCTCAATGACAAACACCCTATCGACAAGAAAGAACCTCATCGGCGCGGTGGCTTTTGGTCTGCTGACCCTTGCGCCAAACATTCAACACGCGGCGGGGGCTGAGGCCTCCACTTCCGCGCAATCCGTTCCTTATTCCGTGGGCGCGGAAGCCGGCACCACTGGCATCGGGGCCAACCTGGGCTGGCGCTTCGCGAATCATTTTGGGGTTGAGACCGGTTTTGATTACTTTGATTACACTTACAACGGCACCATCAAGGACGATTACTATCATGCAAAACTTCGTCTCGAGTCGGTACCGGTGAACCTCGAGTTGTTCCCCTGGAAAAAAAGCTCCTTCCACCTCAGCCTTGGAGTGCTCATAAACGAGAACCGCCTTACTGGCAACGGCACAGGCAGCGTGAACCTGGGCGACGGCTCCCAACCCTATGCGGGAACTCTCAACTTGAGCTACAAACCGGCAACAGCGGACCCGTATGCCGGGATTGGCGGGAATCTGTACTTTGACAGCGCGCATCACTGGTCTTTGATGGGCGCTCTGGGCGTGGCCTACGCGGGTGATGGCACTGTGAGCCTGACGTCCAATCCCAACCCGGAGCCTGCCGCGCTGCAAAATGAAAAGTCAAAAGTGCAGAGCTACGCGAAGGATTTGAGGTTCTGGCCCGTCATCAAACTGGGCGTCACCTACTCTTTTTGAGCGAAGGCAAAGCATTCCGCGGCAGCCGCCGGCTCCTGGGCGGGCTTGCCGTTGGAAATTCGGCTTGGCAACAGTCGAAAATCAGGCGTGATGGCTTGGCCCCTGCCCTGTCTGATGGTTCCAGAGCTATGAGGAACTTTCGGAAGCGGCTTGCGGGATTGACCTTGACGGAACTGTTGTGCGTCATGGCCATTATCACCATTCTCGCGTCGCTGTATCTCGGCGCCATCCTCAGGGCATTCACCAGGGTGGTCAAGTTTCTCAAAGGGTTTTCGTGAATCTCGCAATCTGCCCCTTCCGCATTGCCTCCTTGCCCTTGCGCCTTTTCATGTTACCGTGTCCGTTCTTGTGGAGATTGCCAAAGAAATACAAAAACGGCGCACCTTCGCCATTATCTCGCATCCGGACGCCGGCAAAACGACGCTGACCGAGAAGCTGCTGCTTTATGGCGGCGCGGTGCAGTTGGCCGGCTCAGTCACCGCCCGCAAACACCAGCGCGCCACCACTTCCGATTGGATGGAGCTGGAGCGCAAACGCGGCATTTCCATCAGTTCCACCGTCCTGCAATTCGATTACGACGGCTACCACATCAATCTCCTGGACACCCCAGGCCACAAGGATTTCTCCGAGGACACTTATCGCGTCCTGACCGCCGTGGACTCCGTCGTCATGGTCATCGACGCGGGCAAGGGAATCGAAAGCCAGACCCGCAAACTCTTCGAGGTGTGCCGGCGGCGCGGCGTGCCCATCTTCACCTTCATCAACAAGTGTGACCGCCCCATGCGCCCGCCGCTTTCGTTGCTCGATGAACTGGAGAGTGTCCTGGGCATCGGCGCCTTTCCGGTCAACTGGCCCATTGGCAACGGTTTCGAGTTCCAGGGCGTCTTCGACCGGCGCAGCCGCCAGGTCTTTTTGTTCGAACGCACCGTCGGCGGCCAATTCCGCGCCCCAGTCCAGATCGGCCGGTTTGACGATCCCCTCATCCGCGACCGGTTGCCCGCCGAGACATTCGCCAAAATCTCCGAAGAACTGGAAATGCTCGATTCGGCCGGCGAAACCTTCGACGAAGCCGCCGTCCTGGCCGGCAAAACGACGCCCGTCTTTTTTGGCAGCGGCATCAACAACTTCGGAGTGCAACTGCTCCTGGACGGTTTTCTGCGTCATTCGCCCCCGCCCACCGCGCGCGTCATGGCCGGCACCCAAATCTCCCCCAATCATCCGGAATTCTCCGGCTTCATTTTCAAAATCCAGGCCAACATGGACCCCAGGCATCGCGACCGCATCGCCTTCGTGCGCGTCTGCTCCGGCAAGTTTCTGCGTGATATGACCGTCCTGCATCCGCGCGGCGACAAAAAGGTGCGGCTGTCCAGTTCCCACAAGCTCTTTGGCAACGAGCGGGAAGTGGTCAACGAAGCCTATCCCGGCGACATCATCGGCTTGGTCGGCCATTCGGATTTCGGAATCGGAGACACGCTGACAACGGACCGGAACATTTGTTACAGGGAAATTCCGCGCTTCACGCCGGAGGCCTTCGCATTCCTGCACAATCCCAACACCGCCAAATACAAGCAATTTCGCACCGGGCTGGAGCAATTGTTGCAAGAGGGAGTCATCCAGGTCGTGCAACTGCGCGATGCCACAACCGTCGCGCCTCTGCTGGCGGCGGTTGGGCCGCTGCAATTTGAGGTCGTCCAATACAGGTTGGAAAGCGAATACGGCGCGCCCTCGCGTTTGGAAGCCGCGCCCTGGACGGTGATGCGCTGGCTGCCTTTGGAATTCGGCGAAGCGGACCTGGACACGCTTTCGTTGCCGACCGGCGCGCGACTGGCCTACGACATGGGCCGGAACCCGGCGCTGCTCTTCGCCAACGATTGGTCAGCCGGTTACTTCGAGCAAACCAACCCCAAAGTCCGCCTGTCCAACGTCCCGGTTGGCACGCTGGGCAATTAGCCCGCAGATTTCATAGCTTGGTAGGGCGAAGCTGCCGCTTCGCCCTGATATTTGGGCGGCGCGGCAGCACCGCCCTACCGACAAATTGGAGGCGGCTTTCGCCGCGCCAGGAAATATGCGGGTCAAAACCGCGCGTTCAACGCGAGCCGGACGTAAGGCGCCGGACGAAACTTCACCGTCTGTTCAATGCGGAAGTAATTGATCTCCCGATACACGGAATAGCCGGCCTCTATTTCGGCGCGCAGTCCGCGCATGAATTCGTAGCCCGTGCCGGCGCCCAGCCGGATATCGCGGTAAGCCCCCATCGCGTTGTTGTATTGGGGAAAGCCGGTCTTCGTCCCAAGATCATCGCTGGTGCGAAAGATGGCGCCGTCGAAATCAAGGCCGGTGTAAAGGGACCATTTCGCATCCATGCGATAGGACAGCCGCGTTTTGGGCATGCCCACTGAGAGAGTGTAACGGTCGTTGATCTGCCAGCGAGCGCCGAGAATTGGCATGACGGGAATATCGCTGTCCGCCGCGCCAAACATGCCAAACGACAACGTCAGCGATGGGCTTGCGTTGAATCGCGCCAGCACGCCGCCGGAAAGTCCCAAGTCCGCGCCGCGCACGTCATCCAGCCGGAAAAGCGACGGGCTGACCAGGGCGCTAATAGTCCATTTGTCAGCCAAACGATAGCCCAGGCCGGCGCTGAAGCGGAGGGTGTGGATGTCGGCGGGGATGGGGGCGCCGGAAACCTGCTCCAGGGAGAAATTGTCCGAGATCAAATCCAGATTGAGAAACCAGTCCTTGTTCAGAGGGACGCGCGTGCCGGCCTGGAGCTTGTAGTTGAAGGCGTCCGAGTCGCCCAGCCGCGTGCCCTGGAACTTGGGCGCGCTGCCGGCGACGTAGCCGGTATCCACATTGGCTTGCCATCCGGCTTGTCCCTCCTGCGGCGGCCGGTCGAAATCTCCGGCGGTGGCAACGGCATTTTCCTGCGCAACCGCCGGGACGGACAGAAACGCGGCAGCCAGAAAGGCAAGAGCGGCATTACGATTGTTGTTTGTCATATTCCCCGGCGATCGTATGAACAAAACCGGGAGAGCGCACTCCAAATCTTTGCGGTTTGCGCTCGCACCCAAAGAAGTTAAATGCGCCCATCGACGGCGGGACCGCCGGCCTTTCAGGGGTCGCCCATGACCGTGATTGCGATCTTGCGCCGGCGCGGCTTGACATCGCACTCCAGATGGAAGATTTGCTGCCACGTTCCCAGCAGGAGTTTGCAATCCTTGATGGGCACCGTCAGCGACGGCCCCAGCAACGTCGCCTGCAAATGGGAATGGCCGTTGCCATCGTGCCAGGCCTGTTCGTGGCCGTATTCGCGGCTGGGCGGAAGCAGTTTGTCCAATACGTCAGGCAGGTCTTCCTGGAGACCCAGCTCGAATTCAATGGTTCCAATCGCGGCGGTGCTGCCGACATTGAAAACATGCGCGACGCCCGTCCGCACGCCTGATTCGCTGACAATCCGCGCCACCTCGCCGGTGAGGTCGTGCATCTCCTTGTGTCCCGTCGTTTGCACCTGGATTTCTCGTTGATAGGTCATGTCGTTTTTTATATCCAACGCGGCGCTCAAGCGAGCTTTCCCTCCGGGCAATGGAGGTCTTTCGTGACGAAGGAAGCCCTTGTGAAGTTCGCGTTACGAACTCCCGAATTTCATGGCGAATCATCCTTGCGCAGTTGTAAGACGTTTCAATTCAGCGCGATACGAAACAAGCCCAAACAGCCCACGCTGGCCACGGGCAAGAAGCCAAACGGGAAACCCTGAACAGGGCCGTCTTTGATTGTGAAGAAACGGTGACGTTCTGCGATTTGCCACGATTCCGTCCGGGAATTCCCTCGTAAAGCCCTAATCTCAAAGGCGGATGGCCGATTCAGGGAAAAGTCCTTTTTCTTGCTAAACATGTCCGTTAACCGGAAGGAAGATGGTGCGAAACGCAGTAGGCTGGCGCTTAAATTGAGAGAGAAGATGCTCTCAAATTGGTAATTTCGACACATAAAAAACTTGAGCACAAAATTTTTGACTTTGGCAGTGTTGGCTGGCACCGGGATGCTCCTTGCGTCGTCTCCGACGGCAATGGCAGCATTAGAAACATACGATTTCACGTTCGCCAGCAGCGGCATGGATGCCACGGGGACGATCACCGTCGATAACGGAGTCGCTCAAAGCGGCTCAATCAATGTTACAGGGGTCCCACTGGAAGCATCCCCAACCACGTTGATCAGTGCCGCAGGGTCCTTGCTTCCGGCAAACGGGGCGACCGACGCCGGGAATCATGATGGCGACGTGATTACTTATGACAATGTCGTTAACCTTTCCAATGATCCCATTCTGGATTCATACGGACTGGGTTTTGGCTCCGGCCAGTATCAAGATTCGGTTCATTATAGTACGGTTATTAATCTAT
Source organism: Verrucomicrobiales bacterium (assembly GCA_003138485.1). Lineage (GTDB taxonomy): Bacteria > Verrucomicrobiota > Verrucomicrobiia > Limisphaerales > Palsa-1400 > PLGF01. The sequence goes on from PLGF01000021.1 coordinate 19,831, forward strand.
TTGGCAATTCGCCAGATTCATACCGCTTGTTTGTTGGAGAAGCGCAGTTGGACTCGATTGGAAATGTGATCGGAGACGCTCAATGGGTTTACGCTTCGAATGATGGTTCTTTGACACTCGCCGCCGTGCCCGAACCCGCCACCTACGGCGCCATTGGTGGGGTGGTTATGCTCTTGGTTTCCCTCGGCAGCCAGTTGCGCCGCAAGCTGGCCTGATTTCTTACACGCCCTCCGCCATTGGCCCCTCTCACCCCTCACCGCAGCAGATCCGGCGGGGCTGGATCGATCTTGTCCGATACGCTCTTGGGAATGGCGCAGGCGCTCATTTTCCCGGCCTCGTGCCGGACGCATACGACTGTCAACACGCCGCGCGCCACCTCAAAGGGCGGGGAGGCGTTGAGCTTGCGGAATTTAAAGAGATAGCTCACCGCCTTGGTTTTCTTCTCACGCACCAAAAGGTGAATTTCGACTTCGTCGTCGAATTGGAGCGGCGCCATGTAATCGCACTCGGCGTGGACGCGCGGGAAACTCACCGGCGGGCCTGAGGGCACCGCGACAATCGACAGCCCCAGCGAACGGAAAAAACCATTCTCGGCCGTTTCCATGAAACGGAAATAATTCGAGTAGTGCATGATCCCGGCCATGTCCGTTTCCGAGAATTCCACCCGGCGGATTGCTTTGAATTCGTAAGCCATTGGCAAACAATAAATTTTGCCGCGGGAATTTACGAGGGGAAATTCCGCATGGCTTCCCGGCAGACCGCCGCCACCTCCCGCGCCATGATATCCACGGTGTAGCGCTGGCGGACGGCCGCCTGCCCTGCCCTGCCCAGCGCCCGCGCGCGCTCCGGCGCCAGCAGCAGCCCGGCCAGGGCGCCGGCAAGAGCCTCGGGGTCGTCGGCCTGGCACAGGACGCCGCCGCCCGTCGCGGCGAGCAATTCGCCAAACGCCCCGTGGTCCGGCTGCACCACCGGCACGCCCGAAGCCAGGGCTTCGATCACGTAAAGTCCGAACGCCTCGCCGTATGTCGCCGGAACGGAGAAAACCGAAAGCGTCCGCAAGAACGCCAGCTTTTCGGCGCGAGAGAGATTGGGACAAAACTCAACGTCACCCAAAACGCCCGCGCGGGCCAAAGCGCGGCGCGCCTCGTCCACCACCACCCGGTCCGTTGGGCCGCAACTGCCGCCCACGCGCAGTTTCAAATCACGCAACCCTTCCCGCTTCTTCAACCGGATAAACGCCTCCACCACTTGGTCCAGTCCTTTGGCGCGGCACATCCGGGCAAAAAAACCCAGCACCGGCGGACCGGCTTTGGCGGCGTCCGGCGCGGCTTCGTAACCGTCCAGGTTGATGCCGTTGGGGACGATCTTCATCCGTGCGGGCGCAATCTTGAGCCGCTCCGCCATCCGCGCGCCGAAATAGCGGCTCGGCGCGATGAATAAATCAATGTCCGCCGCCCTTTCGGCCGCGACGCGCCAGGCCAGTTGGCAGTGGGTTTCCGGGAGAGCGTCCAGAAAGTAATCCTCGCCTTGCAGCGAGCAGACCACTGGAACGCGCAACTCGGCGCGAACCCTGCGCGCCATGCCTGCCAGCAGCGCGTTGGACAGGCACACCACGCCGGGCTTCTCCACTCGCAGCCAGCCGATCAAATCATCCATTTCCCGCGCCTGGTTCCCGACCTCGCCGCGCAGCATGGAAAGAGTCAGTTCCCCTAAGTCCTCCATGCGCGCCCGTCCCGCCGCGCGCGACGCCAGTTTGGCCAGCGCCGGCGCGCCCAGGAGCCGGTGCAACCAACCCGGCGCTTTGCGGAAGAAGGCCGATTGCTGTTCCAAATAGACGTTGATGCCGCTGAAGAAAAAGGGCGCGCCGGAAGTCTGGTCCTCTTCATCCAGCGTCAGCGGCAGGTAAAGCGGCGCCATCACCGCCGGGTGGCCCAGGCGTCGCAGGGCCGTCACCAGCGCGTTGTCGCGCAGGCAGGCCCCGCAGAACATCTTGCCCGCGCCGGGCGTGATCTGGACAATGCGCAATGGAAGCTCGACAGCCATGAGGTCAGCCTCCGCCCTCCCGCTCCAGCCAATCCCGTTGCGCCCCACGCCGCTTCATGTCACCACCCGCAAAGGCGGGGCCTTTTTGAACGTTGTCTCTCTCATATAAATTGGCTCCAGGTTGCAACCCGCAACATAATCCCGCCGTCCGCAGGCCAGCCGGCCCAAAATGGCCGCGTCGGGAAAAACCGTCGCGGCTTGCGCAAACCATTGCGTCGCTTCGGGGCCGATGATCCTGGCCCCGCCATCGGCAAGACGTTGGACTTCGGCGAATCCCGCCAGCCGCAACGCTTCGGTCTCCGAGCGGCCATCCGGCGCGATTTCGTATCCCGCCAGATAGAATTCATTGCGTTGCGCATCAATCACAATATGAACCGGCCCAAACATTTTTTCCACCTCCGCCTGGGCGGCGAGGCACTCGACGGTGCTGATTCCGAGCAAATTAACGCCGCGCCCCAATTGCCATCCCTGCGCCAGCGCGACGGCGCCCCGGATGCCGGTGTAAGACCCAGGCCCCAACCCCACCGCCAGCGTCTGGATTTCCTCCCGCTGCCAGCCGGCTTGTTTGAGAGCCTCCTCGACCAGTCCGAGGGTGCGCCGCCCGGAAATCTCCTCCATTCGCCCCGCCACAACAACAGCGCCCTCTCCCCCCTCTTCCACCAGCGCCACACTCCGTCGAGGCGACGAAAAATCAACCGCCAAAATCTTCATAGGTAATTCTTCGCTCCGCGTCGCCGGCAATTTTGATTTCGACCCGGCGCATTCTGACGCCCGGCGCCAGCGGGCCGGATTGTTCTTCCAACCATCGTTCGATCCATTCGACGACCACCACCCCTTGCGGGCGGCAAAGATAAGATTCAAGACCCGCCGCGGCGATCTCCGCCCGTGTCGTCAGCCGGTACAGGTCCAGGTGCCACAGCGGAAGCCGTCCGCCCGGATATTCATGGACCAGCGCGAAGGTGGGCGAGGGCACGCGGCCCGTCACGCCCAGCCCGCGGGCCAGTCCGCCGGCGAGAAGCGTTTTGCCCGCGCCGAGATCACCGCTCAAACCGACAAGCCAGCCGGCACTGGCGGCGCGCCCCCATTGTTCGCCCAAGGCGGCGGTTTCCGCGATGCTATGCGAAATGAACGTAGCCATGCGTTTCCAATGAATGCAACCCGGTCTTGTCGCGCAGTTTCACTCCGCACCCCTTGATGATCCGCCCGATGCAGCTCAAGCGCACGTCCGGGAACTGCTTCTTCCAACCGTCCAGCAGCGCCACGGCCTGGCCGCCCGGCGCGGCGAACAGCAATTCAAAATCCTCCCCGTCGCTCAATGCCGCCAGCAGCGGCGGCTTGGCCCCCGCGGCGGAGCGCGCCCGCACTTTGGCCGCGCGGCTGATGGGGATGGCCCGGGCCAGCAGTTCCGCGCCGACGTTGCTCCGTTGGAGAATATGGGGCAAATCCCCCGCCAGCCCGTCGCTCAGATCAATCATGGCGTGGATGGGAAAATGGGCCGCCAGCCATTGGCCCTCGGCCAGCCGCGGCTCAAAGTCCAAATGTCTTCCCGCCATCGAACCGCCCAATTCTCCCGACACAAACAGCGCGTCCCCCTCCCTGGCCCCGCTGCGCAAGATGCACTTGTCCCGCGCCACTTCCCCCAGGACGGCGATGGACAGCAACAGGCGCTCCGGGTTGGTGGTCGTCTCTCCGCCGACAATGGCCACTCCGTGCCGCTCCGCCAGCCGGTTGATCCCGGCATAAATTCCCTCGACCCTTTCCACTTTGAAATCCGCCGGCAGCGCGATCGTGACGACCGCGGCCAGCGGCCGGCCCGCCATCGCGGCGATGTCGCTCAAGCAGCGTCCCAGGGCTTTGTGGCCGATTTGCTCCGGCGCGGCTTCGGCTGTAAAATGAATCCCATCGACCACCGCGTCGGTTTTGAGCAGCAGATAATGGCCGGGCCGCCCGCCATCGAGCACCGCGCAATCGTCGCCCGCGCCGGCCACGACGGAGGCGTTGGCGGGCAGCGCGCGCGTGAGGCGGGCAATCAAATCAAATTCATTCATGTCAAGTGCAGGCGATGCGCGACCTGATCGGGAACCATCAAAATGGCGAAATTCGCCGCGTTAAAGAAACCGTGCGCCACAATGGGCGCGAGCAAATTCCCGTAAGTTTCATAGAGCCACGCCAGCACCAGCCCGAAGGCCAGCAACGGCACAAAGGACTGCTCATTGAAATGCAGCGCCGCGAATAAAAGCGAAGTCCCCCACCAAGCCAGCCGCGGATAACCCATTTGCTTGATAACCGGATAAAGAACCCCGCGAAAAAGCGGTTCCTCCACCAGCGGCGCCATCACAACCGCCACCACGCCAAACCCAATCTTCCCGCCCAACGACAGGTCCGGGTTCTGCAAGGCCTGCACCGCCGCCTGCGCCTCCGGCTTCCAATGGGCCAGCAACATCAGATTCTCACACACCCATTGCAGCGCCATCGCCACCGGAATAAACAGCGCGCCCGCAAGAACCCCGTAGGCCGCGACCGTCACCGGTTCAGACGACTTCAATCCGAAAGCCTCCCTCCATCCGACGCCATATTTGCGCAGAAAAAAGCGGAGCCAGACCAGCGCGGTGATTTGCGAAAACAACGCGGCCGTCAGCAGCTCCGCGAAGTCGCGCTGCCCTTTGGTCCAGACCGTCACGCGATCCAGCAAGCCGATGGGCAGCATACCCAGGCAATACGTTGTGATGATGCCCAAAAAGAGCAGCAGCACGCCGTCAATCGCCCAAGGTTTCTCCGCAATCACGCCAAAGCCTAACCCGCGCGCGACCGACATAAAAGCGCAACTTTCGCCACCGGGTGGGATGCGGGGTGTGAAGCGGAAGTCAAGGCCGCGCTGGAAAGCCCGGAAGAAACTCGGCATAGCAAAAGCGACGCCAGCGTGTATCTTTTTAGCCACCACACCCGGCGATGTATCTTGCCTTTCAGCGATGGGGCTGGATCAAGCATCGCCAAGAGACATGAACCCCAAGGCAGGGAACCGAGCCTGAACGTTGAGAATCAACCGTTAATGGCTTCGATTTCTTGTATCAGGTGAGGAAGGTTCGGAAGCGTGAAACTCATACCCGGCGCAGGAATGCGGTGGTTTCGAATGTCAGGCTGCACATGCTTGTGATGAGGAAAAGTAGAGGCCAGCGTCGGATCATTTGGGTGAGGAAAATCATCGTACCAAAACAGCCGCTCATTGCCCCGGTACACCTCGTAGCCGTAAGCTGTGATAAGGCCCGCTTCAAAATCCAACTCTTCACGCAGCCGCAACCGAGTGCCTTGCACGAAAAACACCTCGCCTTCCACAATGCCAGTCCAGGGACCATCCGACCAGACCGCCACCGTGGAGCGCGTCACGCTGGGCCGGGACAGGATTTCTGCGACGAACCGGCTATATGCGGCCAACGACTTTAGCGCAGGCGCGCTCATCCTCAGTAGGCTGGTTGCACGCGCAGGGTCTCGGCCAATCCGCGTTCCTGGAGTTGTCGCGCATAAGCCTCCTTGCGTCGCAGCCACGTTTCGTAAATCCCCTTCCAGCGACTGAAATCGGCACGGGTTTCATCGAAGGCATCGTAATGCGAGAGGCTTCCACGGGTCAGCGCGGTGTAAAAATCCGCGCTCAACACCCCGTACTTTTCCTCGTAAAGAGTCAAGCGGCGCTCCAGCAATTTCATTTCGATGACCAGCTCGTGAATACCCACAGCTTCATTGTTGTCCTGGTTGAAGGGATTGTCAACCGCGCTGGATCAGGCAACGAGGACAAAGGGCGATCTACCATCTGATGAACCGGGGAGACCGCCGGGAAGCGATCTTCCTGGAGGACTCGGATCATTCCGATCAAATGGGTCAGCCATAGTTTCCGCCAGTTTGGCGGTGGTTCACTGGACTTCATCACCGCAGAATGAGAAATGAAAAACAGTCCTGAAAACACCAAAAACGGCCCAAACTTTGGTTTGACTTAGATGGGCATCATTCCCAGGCAATACGTTGTGATGATGCCCAAAAAGCGCAGCAGCACGCCGTCAATCGCCCAAGGTTTCTCCGCAATCACGCCAGAGCCTAACCCGCGCCCGCCCCGCTTTAAAGCGCAACTTTCGATCCTCGGTGAATACGGGCGCTTTCATTTTTTGAGCGATGCCAGGCAAACGGCTCGCCGGCAGCCTCGCCATCTGCCATAAACGCCTCGGGAAGTCCCCAAACCAGGCCAAAAAACGCAACCGCCCCCCCGGGCCCAGGACAAAAATCTTCACGCCCCCGCGAAATCGCGGCACTTTCAGCCTGGATCGTGTCAGGCCTATGGTGGAACATATCTATTTGGATGGATTTCTTCGTTCCCTTATGTTCCTCTTAATCAGACTCGGTTCCTTCAAGCGGTGAACCTCAATGGCTGCGCCAATATTTCTAGGACCCTTTGACTCTTAGGAGAGAATGACAATGGCGGCACTCGCCAGAGTGCCGCTACGTTCGCGTAGCGGCGAACTGGCGTTCGCAGCATTTCTTAGCAGTGACCTGGTTATCGGGAGCCGCTCTCGTTCGCGGTTCGCCGGGCTATTGAAGTTCATATTCTCATCTTTCATACCGGCGGCAGAAACCAGTCCGCCGCTACGCAAGTTGAGGCTCGCGTTGTTGCTCGTAAAACCTCCAGAAGTCAGTAGCAGGTAGCAGGGTAGCAGTAGAAAATCCCCACAATCCACCTAGCGAATGCGCGTCAAACCGTAAAAGTGCAAATATCATTGACTGCCACTCGCCCCGCCCAGAGCCCGGAGCAACCGAAATGTTAAATGTTTAAGTACGACCCCAATGTCTTTCTATTTCGACCCCAATGTCTTTCTATTGGGTAAAATGTTGCCGTTCCTTAGCTGGAAAGACCAGCCGGAAATGTCCGCATATCGCGGATGGGAAGACTCTATAACGCAATCCGGGCGGCGGTCGCCGGGGCGTAGGGTTGGGGTTGCAAGGGAACGCGAACCGCCGCCCGGAAAATCTCTGTCACCTGCTTTTGTTTTTCAAAACCCGTTTTATGTCCTCCGAAAGTATGGGCGAGAGTATTCGGACGGCAATGTTCGTATCGTACAATTCGGCCCTCGCTTCCAATTCTGCAAAGGGAGTGGCAAATTCGGAGGGGACGTCATTCGTCGCCATTTCTCCAAAAAGCCCCTCCTCGTAGTAGAGCGTAATTTTTGTAATTGTGAATTTCTTTGCGGTCGCCAATTTTCGGAGCCGGTAAAAATCCCCTTCCACAAAGTTCGGCAACACGATTGATTTGTGCGCCCGAAGGCAACCAATTATCTCGACTGGGCTGGCAACGAGTTCTCTCCTGTAATGTTCAATTTCCGACCAGCGAACGGAAAAAGCCTGGATTCTTCCATGTTCGCCAAACTCCATTGAGTAGCCCTCTGCGCCATCGCCTTCGTCGTTAGCTGAGAAAAAGGGGATTCCATCGAGATGACGTGGAAAGAAAATGCCACGTCCGCAAAAATTAGTGGCTCCATCATCTGTCTGACACCAATGGGTATAAAATTTTCTTTCCGTTAGCTTCGACGGGTCGAGGCCGAGTTTGGGCGCATATTTTACTGCGAGCCCAGCCACTACGTCGTCATTGGGAATTCCAGTTTTAGAAATTGGCCGACAATCGGGCATCACGTAATACAAGTAAGCGTCGCGAGGGAGCATTCCAAAAATGCTGGGAATTCCAGTGGGCCAATCCGGTGGCTCTCGTTTGAAGATGTAGAAATCCTTGGTGGAAGGCCGGGGAAAGCCCCGGTCTTGCAGCGAACCAAGCACAATCGCGTTTGAAATAACCGTCGCCGGAAAAACCCGCGGCAGGTTCCTGCGATATATCCAGAAGCTCTCAGGCAGGTGACTAGTGCTGACTTGCCAATCAATGGCAGCATTCGTGAACAAATGCGATGATAGCTCTTGCCAACTTTGTGCAGTAACTGCCATTGGAAAGCCACCAATGAAAACAATTGCCGAAGCAGCAACAATTTGCCATAAGTTATCAAGTCGGCGTTCAAATGCAATCCAAGACAAGGGCATAACCTTTAAGATAAGGTTCGCCTCAACGTGCTCATCGCTTGAATCAGACGGTGGTCCACGGCGGCGTATTCGTTTGATTGTTTACTTACTTGGCGGGAAGCGGTGGCTTTGTCATGTCAATAATGGGACAGTCAATCTCAACCTCAATTTTTCCATGCCCTCTGTCAACCGTTGTCCAAAGGGCAATGAACGGCGTGAGCCAGTCGGAGGGACTAGATGGTGCCCCGGCGTAATAGCAAAGTTTCGCCTTTGTAATCGTTAGGCTTTTTATCGTACCCCAATTGATCGGCTCAGCATCCATCGGGATCATGTTCTGAACCGCCCTTCCGTGGCGTATCCAACTCATAATTGTACTGGACGAGGCAGTCTGATAGGATTCGTATCGTTGAATCTTGCGCCATGACAGCCAGATTCGAGACGGCTTGCCATATTCACCAAACTGCACTTGTCCATCGCCGCCAGTCTCAGCGCCTACCCATTCGCCACCATCGACACATCGCCGAAAATCTACTATATCTGACTCTATGTTGGTCAAAACTTGGTGGTTAACGTAGTATTCGGTTGATGAAACTGAAAGCGATAAGTCCGGAGACCCGTTGTCTTTTTTCGTCAAATCCGAACTCTTAATACCTACAATGTTGAAGAAACTCAGTGCCAGTGCCGCCGACTCTGCTACAGGCGGGACGTTTTTCACCAAATTTGTGAATGTAGGGGTGGCAGTCTGGTATCGAATTTGACCGAAGCGATATGAAACAAACAAATTTGGCAATCGACTCGATTTGATAAATAAAACTTCATTGGAGTTACTGCGGACTCGGTCCTGATCTGTGAATGGCCCCAACGAACGCAGGAATTCCATAGTTGCAGAAGAAAAGTGGTTGGGGAATAGGCGATAAACCCATACCCGATCCGGCACGCCGTTAGAAGGGACATTCCATCGGACATCCAGGTCAGAACGTTGAAAAGGCGTTCCGAACTTGAACGACAGGGATTGTGCAATCCCTGTCGTCCAAGCAATTAGAAGCAATAGTCCTACAAGAACCGCTTTCACGGATACACTTGTTGACTATGATAAAAGTAGGTTCCTGTGGGAGACGAATTTGTTTGTAAGTAATCGCCTCGGCAATTTGCATCCCCCCCGTCGGCAAATATAATGGTTGTCGCGAATTTATAGCCAGACTCCTTGTAGGCAGTTTGGGATCCCGCGTACCACGCCGATTCCACTGTCATTATTGGTTGCCCTGAATCCGGCCCAATAGTCATATCTTTCGCCCACTCCGAGGCCAAATAATCGCAGTCATAGGTGGTTGAATTCGCCCCCAAAAAAAGATGCAGGTTGCTGTTATACGGTAATCTACTGTAGCTTCGCATACTGGTCCAATTACCCTGCCGCATACTGTTGCAGGCCAAATTGGCCATCCATTTGAGTCCGTTTGTAGCTGAGCTACCAAGATTCATGTCCGAAATACGAAGATATTGCGCACTTGTGCCTGAAGTTATTGGAAAATAGATTTCCTGAGCACCATTCTCTGTCCAATCTTGCGTCGTGCTATAAGTACCATGAAGCAATAGAAGCCCTAGCTGGACATTGTTAAAGACATTGGCGCCTGACGACTTTAAGTCATTAATGCTTAGCTGATCGTTGACCTTTACAAATCCAGACGACCAGTTCGCTGCCCACATCTGAAGGATGAAATGGTCCATCAGCGATTTATGCTGAGGTCGTGGTCCATAATTAAAATAGGAGCGCGCGGCAGTATTACCCTCCAACGGTATCGGCCCTAATCCCTCTCCGTTTACTGGCGGGGCCAACGTATAACCGTTCGTTCCATTTGCTTGATACATTTGATAGGCCACTCCACACGTTCCGCCGCGATGGAGAACAGGTTTATTAGGCGGGCGGACCGGCGCACGGCTGCCTTGTGACGATGCTCCGCTATAGTCAGGGGAAAAGCCCCCGCTGCCTCCTCCGGCCACGATTATTGAAGAAGGAGTCGGCGCGCTTGCGGCTGTCGCCGTTTCGGGACTCCATCCCAAAGGTTCCTCAAATATATCAAAGCCGTTGGTGTCAAAGCCGGGGGGGATAATTACGAGGGGAACGGCAAGACCTGTTCCGTCTGACGGTTGTGCCCATAATTGGGTGGAATTCAACGCAGTAGCTGAACGGGATTCGGCAAAGTCAGGAGAAGGCGGGCCGCTTCCGCCGCTTCCACCACCGCTTCCGCCATCAGGTAGCGGTAGTCCGTTCGTTACAGCCGAGATTAGATAAGTGTAATTACCGACCGGGAGATTCGTTTCGCCGGTGCCCGTTCCGTCCCAGTCAAAGAGCATCGTGCCCCCACTTCCAGTGGCGGTGCGAACTGTGTTGGTATTGATATCTTGAATCTGGAGTGTCCAATTTACATTTGCCGCAAATGTAGCTGACACTTGTTGTGTGGTCCCGTCTTCTGGCGCAAAAAATGGCTGAGTAAACGAAATACCCGTAATCAGGTTGGTAAAATTAACAGACACAAAAGACGATACGGAGTGGCCAATCAAGATGGTCGGAGTGTCGTGTGGGCCTGCCGCCGCATTTTGGCAGCGCGCGCTGGCAAAAATAGTGTGGGGTCCATTGAGCCACTCGCAAGTATTGAGATAATACGTGTTTAGGGCATAATTTGTAATGCCGGTACTGTCCGTCCAATTTGTCGAAACATCCGCATCGTTTTGCTCCTGGCCATCGACATATAATTTCGTTGTGAGAAAACTTTGATCAGTTTCTGCTGCGACTGTCACAGTCAAAATGTCAGACACCGTGGAGCCGTTGACAAGATTCGTAATCATCACGACAGGTTCATCCGAGGTCGTGTCTGGCCCTAAATCCACTATTCTATAAAAGCGGTTGGTCGTATATTTCGGGTTCAGTATCGCCGGCACTGAAAGATAGTTTCCGCAATCTAGCCACAAAGTATTCGTTCCTTGAGAGGGATATTCTGTATCCATTTGATTCCACGTAATAGTCCCTTGAGCGTTGGTCGTTAGCGTATCTGCTTCGTCGATTTCGTAGGTTTCATGTGACGTGCTGTTCCAGGAAATTTGAATAGTGCCCTCTGGTGTGGATCTAATCGCATTGAAGTTTAGATTCGTCTGACCGAGACAAGGTCGCGCTACTGTCAATAGCATTGCTGACACTGCAACGCCTGTTAGCACTCCAAGTTGGAGGGTTCTCATAAGATTTTGCCTTTTGTTAATTGGGGTCTGTCGCACCATTTGTGGGTGATTTTGGGGAGTTTTCGGTTTTTTGCAAGCCTTTTTTGCAAGTTTTTTTGACACGCTGACGATTTTTCGGGCGTCACCGGCGCGCCTATGGGCGGGGGCGGGCGAGTCCGTTACGCGTGGCGACCTACAGGTGTCATACAGGTGTCAGTCCTCACTATTGACACAACTTTGCTGTTTTTGGGTAAGCCAAAGACCAGAGTTTTGTCCATTTTACGAAAAAGGAAAAGTCAGAAATGACTAAGGACGTATTGCGCGGATTTTTCTAAGCGAGGGCCTGGGGTCCTGGAAATATGACATTTCGCATTGGAGCGGCACCGGGCC
>PLGF01000003.1 GCA_003138485.1 Verrucomicrobiales bacterium
GCAGGCGGACCATCTCGATCCACGAGACGCTGGCCCAGTGGCTTAATCCACACACCCGGCCTCATCAACCGGTCTGGCCTGGCAGCCACAGCCTCTTTTACCGCCTCCAGCAGCAAACCGCCAAGGACGCTGGCATCCAGTGGAAGCAGAACGCGCTGCGGCATACTTGCATTTCTGCGTGCGTTGCCATCGACAAAAACGTGCCCCGGGTTGCCTATGAGTCGGGAAATTCCACGTCGATTATCAAGCAGCATTATCTGCAACTGATGCCGCCGAGCACGGCAGAGGCATGGTTTTCCATCACTCCTATTGTGGTCCACCGCTATAAAGCGGAACAAGAGAAACAGCAGAGCGAACAGAAGTAAAAATCCTTGCCCAAAGGGCGGGGCTTTGGGCAGTGGCCTCCATAGGAGGCCACTGTTGCTCCCACGCGCTGCCTGCGCCGTCCGAGATTCGAATGTCGCTACGCCTTTCGACATTCCCAGAATCCTGCTCCGTTCAAGAATCGGCGGGCAACCGTTGCCTGACCCGATACCGTGATCTTGATCATTTGTTCCAGCATAGCTCTGTTTCTAACCCCGTTCAAAGAACGGGGCTTCCCTGTTCCCCTGTTCAGGAGTGAAAGGCACGGAAATCCACTTGGAAAACGCCCTGCCGTGGTGGCCAACGCGTTGGCGGCCCGCCAGCATCGCTGCCGATCCAGCCAGGGCACGACACTCTTCAAATACCGGCCAGAGTTGCTTGCGTTCATCACCTGCCTGCCATAAAACAACCGCTGGCGTCGCCACCGTACGACGCCAGCACGGTCGAAAACCCGGCCACCGGCGAAAATCAGCAGTTACGACGCCACTGTGGAAATCCGAGTGGCCAATGGTTCCTTACGATGCCAGTGCGGCAATCAGACGAAAATCGCCGGTTACGATGACAGTCCGGCCAAAACCCGAACCAGCTGGAATGATACGACCACAGCCTGGTTATTCGGATGCAAAACACCATAGCAGTACGGCCACATGCCCAAAAACCTTACGACGCCAATTCGATGAAAAGTACGATCACAAATAGCTTGGTAACATGGTCGCTGAGGAGCATAATTACGGCGTGTCTACATCAGAACACGTTATCAGAGCCGCCTACTCAGACCGCACTGTCCGAGTTTACCAAGCGTATCGGCCAGAGATTGCTTTACACGCATCGAAGGCTGGACGATTTGTTCCGCCGTTTAACATGAGCCGGATGACGTGGATCAAACCGTCATTTAACTGGATGATGTACCGTTCTGGCTATGCCACCAAACCAGGTCAAGAAGTCGTGCTTGGGATTGACATCACCCGCGAAGGTTTCGAGTGGGCGCTCAAGAATGCCGTTTTGTCCAAGTTCACACCTGCCGTTCACGCCTCGCCCGAACAGTGGCAAAATCTCCTGACGGCAAGACCAGTGAGGATTCAGTGGGACCCGGAACGAGACTGACGGCTGCAACCCATTGGGGGCGTCAGGGCCATTCAAATCGGACTCTCCGGTGAAGCCGTCGAACGTTACGTAAACCAGTGGGTCGTGCGCATCGAAGACCTAACACCTTTGGCTCACTTGGTCGCCGCCGCAGTCGAAAGCGGCACTCCGCCGTCTCCGCTGCCAAGCGCCGTTGAGCGTCCCTATCCGCTGGACGCGGCTGTGGCGGCGGCAATATGCGCACACTGAACCGCTCAGGCCGCTTTGCGCCGTCGCTCTAATTGCTCCACGGCGTTCTGTCGCAGAATGGTGTTTTCAAAACGCGCAAGCGTCTCCAGCTTCGTTTCGGCTTCGGTGCCTGGTATTTTCCCAAGCGCCCAAATTGCTTTTACAGCCAAGGCCCGGCTGTCATCATATTCCAGCGATTTCGGTATCCACTGAGTCGCACGAAACAGCACCTCCACTGTCTCAGGGGAGCGCAACTTATCCAACGCACTGACAACGTCCTCGTGGCGAACATGCCAATCGGCTTCGATGTTAAGTGCCGCAGTGCCATCGTAAAAAGTGCCGTTTTTTGGCCGAATTGACATCCGAAACCGGCCCTTGGTGTCGCACTTGGTCAATGCTCTACACTTTGCGGCCACAGTGCCGTCGTAAATGAGTGCCGTTCAGCGCCGTTCTTTCCCTTCCCATGACCCCTCTGAACCGAGTCGCGCCGTCCAGGGCCGTCTTCGCTGCAACGTGCTGGCATTCCGCGTGATCCTGGCGGCGCGTCTCCGCCACCATGATGCCGCCAAAGCTCGCCAGCCAACTCAAACAGAATGCCAAATGCCTGACGGCCTATCCAACCGATGCTGCGACCGTTCTGGGCCAAAGCAGTTACGAGGCCAATCCGGAACGCGGCCGAATTAGAACAACACAGCCGCGTTTGGTCGTAACGTCCACTCAATTTCACAGCCCGTCCCATCGTACCATACGCCAAACGTACGACGGCACGGATTTTTACGACGGCTCTGGCCGGATTTCCCGATTTTTTACGATAACAATTCGGCCAAAAGTACGATGTTAAAAAAGTGCGTAACACTTTGCCCGTTCGGGAAGATAACCAAATCCCGACAGAGCTTGCGCTGCTCTTCAGTCATGGTTTTGGAACAAGGCTGAAGCTCACACAAATAAACTCGTAGCACGGGCCGTCATCAAAGCAGATCATGAGATGTTGAAGTTCCTTTGGAGTCAGCCGCGCCGTCGCACAGTACCCCAAATAGCTTTTTTTCACGCCTGCCAACCAAGAACTTTCTTCCACGGAAATAATCGCGCCGTACGCTTGCCTTTGCAGTTCCGGGTCAACGGAACCAAGGGAAGTCAGATACGTGGCTTTGAAAACTTCTACGCCTTCAAAACCAAGAGACAACCATTTTTCGCTGCCGTCTTCCGCTTCAATCGAGAATGCAATTTCGCATTTCCGTCCTGCAAGCTCCTTGAAGTCGGGGCCTCTGATAAGGCCAGTTGCTGGCACGGGCATCTTCCACAGAGTTCTATTCATAATCTGTTAGGGTCGTGGAATTGTGCCTGCTCCAATGTATGTGCTTGCGCCACTCCCGGAGCCAGTGATTCGCAACGTTGACGTTCCCGCAGTGGTCAACCCATTGTTGCCCAAACGGGTTGTGATTGAGTTCATCACGTCTGCGTTGCCGGTCATGTCAATCAGGTTCCACGAACTTTGCGGGATGCCTGCTTGGGACAGCGCCAATGATGAGCGCGTATTAACAATGAGCGTGTTTCCGTCCATCGTGACTACCTGCACCGGCACGTCTGCCGCCGACATAGTTCCCGCTCGAAGTTGACCCGCCACGTCACTAATGGTCTGACCAGCAAAATCCCCCTGAGCACTGAACCAAGGGCTCGCTGTGGTCTGAGAGAATCTCAGTGCTCCCCCCTCTGCGGCAGCCCCAACATCAAGGGCTCCATTTACAGTCTGCAACGCCGCCCCTCCTGCAATTGTCGTCTCAGCTCCGAAGGTCAGCGAGCCAATGAATTGGGAAGCTCTGTTGGGATCACTGAAATTATTTGCAAATCCGTTGCACAGATTGTTCAGCGTCCCTGACGCATCGACGGTGAGATTCGCCGCCAAGGTTGATACCCCGTTAATGGCCGATGCGGTTGTGTTAATTGGGTGCGCCGCCGCATTGGCAAGCCCTCCGGCTGAGTTAAACGCTCCCGTCCAAAAATCATTGTTTCCTTGTTCGACATTGTTGCCGACATTGAGGGCAAATTGGGGCAGGGCATTCCAATCAGTTTGGACTTCACGTCCAACTTGGGTCGCAATCCGTCCATCCGAATCAAAGGAGTTTACCGGGTCCCCATTGCAAAAAGCGTAGAGGGACGGGTCGGCCTTGTGGCCGAGAGGGTCTGCTCCCAGCCAATTTCCGGCGATGGGGTCGTAATAACGATTCCCCAAGCAGTATAGGCCGGTGATGTCGGCCCATTTTCCGCGCCACGCGCTTGCCTGCGCGACGCTCGCGCCATCCGCCAGCGGCAATGGCTGGTAGCCTGTCACCGCGCCGAAGGCGGTGACGCGGCTGGAATACCAGGTCAAGCCGGTCTGAGCATTGTAGCTTGCACAACCATTACCCCGGATGTCGGCGATGACAGAGCTGGACTGCTGCGGGCCGGTCGCGACTGCTTCCAAACCGCCCACGCCATGCATTCCGCCATAGACGCCATTCAGATCGGGGCCGTAAAATTTCCATTTGCTCTGACCCGGCGCGGTTTGCCAGCCGCTTTCCCCGCAACCCATTGCCGTTGCAAGGGCTTGCGAGGCTACCGGGCCGGGGCCATCCCGTGCCGGAAGGCCGTACCCCCCGACACGAGTTTCCGGGGACTCAAACCGGGTGGCCAGGGCCGAAAAGCCGCCCAGCCACAGGAAAGCGGCTAAAAGAAAAAGGCGGCTGGCGCGTTCTGTCACGGCGCGGAGTTTGCCAGACCGCCCGCCCGGTGGCAAGGTTGATTTGGCTGATTTGGCGCGTCCGGCGGGCCGGGGGGCGCGTCGGGCAGACGGGCGGAGGGATGGCAGCGGGCATTAACTTCCTGCAACTGTTTAATCGAGACTTCTGTGTAAATGGCCGTGGTGTCCAGCTTCTCACGGCCCAGCTATAACTTCGGGTCAAATAAACCCGGATCATTATACTCGCCTTCGTCTTCGTGGCAAATGGCAACCCTCGCAATCGCAGCCGACTTCTCACGATTATATTCATAAGGGTTCGTTTTGCCCAGCGGCTGAACTGCGTTGCCGCGCTCGGAGCTTCTGTGCTGCATGGCGGAGTTGTTGTGTTGGCCCTTTGTCTATTAATGCATCAAGTGCGCTTTGGAGTCCTACTGAGGTGGCCAATTGTTCCGCCCATTTCAGCGCCAGACCCGCCCAGTGTTCGGAGTGGCTTTCCAAACCCGTGATAACGACATGCTCGAACGGAAACACCCTAACAAATTCTCGAGACAAGCCCTTTTCTTGAAGTCCGTGCTCAAGCAATCGCCGCACGTCTTCCAGATCAACTTCCAAAATTGGCAGCAAAAAAACGCACGGCTTCTCCGACCTAAACACTATCACTGACTGAGAGGCTGCTCGCACCCAAGAGGCATCTGAGGAAAGGCCGAGTTGGATTCTCTCGTCGGTTAGACTTGCAATCGGAACCCATCGAAGCATGGCTCGTTCTTGCGAATCATGATTTGGACTCTGCTTCCACAGAAGCTCAGGGCGGCTCAATTCAGATATTAGTCGTTCTTGTAGTTTCGTGTCCATGATGGTCACCAGTTGTGATGTACGATATTCACCCCATTCTGTTGCATGAAGTTCTGGAATTCCTCACGAAGTGCAGGAGTCCAATTTTGCCCGAAATGCCCACTCCACTCGGTGGTCGTCAGGCCATCATTTCCCAAAAAGATTTGGCCTCCAACTGTGCTCTCGCTTGGCGTAATTCCTGCCACATTTAAAATGCCTGGGTGTCCTAGGGGGCTATTGCCCATGACAAACCGCTGACTTTGCGAATCATAAATAAAGTCGGTTGGGGTGGATGAAGCAAAGTTTTGTACAGCCTTTGATGAAGCGTAAGCGTCGCTGACTTCTAGGAATCCGCTGGCCGGTCCGCTTCCCGTCGTTACCCCCTCTGCGGCCGCAATTCCCGCTGTTCCCCCTGAGGAGGTCGAAGTCAACGCAGTGATTCCGCTCAAACCCGCCGATGCAACTCCCGCCGTGCCTGCCACGCCGCCACTAATGACTGTTCCCCGCTGATACCAGTCCCCCACCGGCTGGCCCGTCACCTGATCCTGGTTTGCCGCACCCGACATAACTGCCCCCATATTCCAGCTTGTCAGCCCATAACTTGCTGCGTCCACGACTCCGCCGCTTTGATAGACGGTATTGATGTTGTTGCCGAAACTGAGAGCGCCATTTACGTAAGTGGACGGCGCGCTCATTCCTGCCAGTTCATTCGCTATTGTCCCGGCAGCGCCGGTAAAGTAGCCCCCGCCTGCGCTACTGTTGGCATAGCCGTTCAGGTAGCTGCTCACGCCACGCAACACCTGGCCAGCTACTCCGCCGTTATACACGTAATTGGCGGCTCCTTCGATGCACCTTCCATCCGGGTCAAAGTAGTTGACGGGATCACCGCCCGCAAAACCGTAGAGGGATGGGTCGGCGTTGTGGCCGAGAGGGTCTGCTCCCAGCCAATTTCCAGCGATGGGGTCGTAATAACGATTCCCCAAGCAGTATAGGCCGGTGATGTCGGCCCATTTTCCGCGCCACGCGCTTGCCTGCGCGACGCTCGCGCCATCCGCCAGCGGCAATGGCTGGTAGCCTGTCACCGCGCCGAACGCGGTGACGCGGCTGGAATACCATGAGAGGCTGCCCTGGGCAGCATTGTAAATCGCATAGCCATTGCCCCGTATGTCGCTGACCACGGGACTGGACTGGCTCGGGCCGTTGACCACCGCTTCCAAACCGCCCACGCCCTGCATCCCGCCATAGACGCCATTCAGATCGGGGCCGATGAATTTCCAGGTGGTGAAGCCGGTGTCGGTTTCTCCCAATTCCAAAAACTGGACGTTCGGATCGAAGTACTGGCTGATGGTCCTGGGCAGGTTGGAAACGGTTATTCCATTGGTAATGAATATGGTGGTGGTTGACATACGCCTGCCTAGGGGATCATAAATGGCGCTCCAAATATAGCCGTTGGTGTTGCTGTCCAAATAAGTGACGCCATGCAGTCTGTCCCGGGCATCCCAGGAGAGACTTTGCGTCGCGTTGACCTGATTGCTGAAGTTTATCCAGACCCGGTTCGTCACTTCGCCGTTACCGGCGTAAGTGCTCTGGACGCGGTCGGCGGCGTTGTTGGTGAAAGTGTTGGTGGCCGAGGCGGTGTAATAGCCGCTCCAATTGAGCGCATTGACGATCAATTGATGAGCACCCGGCTGCAATGCCAGTTGCGACCGCCACTCATAGACGTCATTACTGCCGATGGTCGTGACGTTAATTGGATTACCGTCCAGAAACGCAGTCATGGTGGCTGTTCCATTGAGCATGCCGTACGCCTGTCGTTGGGCCACGGAGTTGGTCGCGGCGTTGACGCGCGAGAAGGCGTCCGTTCCGGCTTTCCAAACCACGTTCGTGCCCGCGGACTGCCTGTCGCTGGTGAGCACGCCGGGGCCTCCGGGGATTCCGGAGTCATAAGCAAAGACATTGGTCCACGAGTTGTTGGTGCTCAATCCCACGATTTCTTGGGTCAACCGCCGGCTCAGGTTCGCGTAGGCATAGCTGCGGGAATCGGTGAAATCAGGGCGGACGAGGGTGTGACCGGCGAGCAGGCCGTCGGGGGTAAAGGATAATGTTTCGGTCAAGACGTTGGCTCCATTGATGGCCGTATTGACCGCCAGCGGCCGGCCGTCGCCATCGCGCTGCGTGATGCTCGTAACGCGCGGGGAGAACGTCCGCGTGAGCAACTGCCCCGCCACATCGTAGGAGTAAGCACCACCGCCGTATCCAGACGGCCCCGCCACTGAAAGCAACATGCCGTCCGCGCGATATGAAAAGCCCCACCCAAAGCTGCCAATGCCAAGACTTGTTCTGCGCCCGGTAGCATCCCAAGTCTGAGTGGCTGTGTAACCAGCGCCGCCCGACACGGCATCGCCGATGAGTTCGCCATAAGCGTCAAGGGTCCTGGCTACGGAAACACCGGGGCCGGTGTTGGTGGAGCCAAAACTCTCGGAAATATTCGTGAGGGAACTGCGCGGGTCATAACTAAATACCGTGGTCATGTTCTGTTCCGGCAACGAACCGGAATAGACATTGGAGGACGGGCGCAGGAAGGCGTCAAAATAGTGGGTGCAGGTCACGCCGCGTCCGTCGGTCTTGGATTGCACCAGTCCGGTCGTTGAGGAGTAGGTGTAACTGTTGCTGCGGGTCACGCCGCCCCCGGAAGCCGCGTCATAATCGAACTGCTCTTGCAGCGCGGAATTGTAGGATGCGCACCAGACGGGGGGCGCATTTCCGGGCATGACCTGGTTGGTGAGGTTTCCGGCGGAATCATAGGCATAGGTCGTGACCGCGCCGTCCCGGTCAGTCTTGGAAGTGACACGGTTGAGTCCGTCATTGGCAAAGTTGGCGACCGTCCATGTTGTCACGACACCACCGGATGCCGTGTTGTGCGTTTCGGAGACAAGGTTCTCAACCAGATCGTAGGTGTCCAAAATGAACTCCTCTGTGCCCGGGGAGGGATAGGAGATGGTGAGAACGGGCTTGCCCGCGTTGTCCGTGTAGATGGTCTTGACAATGGCGGAGGACCCGCTGCCTTGTGTGACGGTCTCGCTTTGGTGGTCGGGGGAATAAGCGGTGGTGGTGATGCGGACCAAGTTGTTCGCGACGTCGTGGATTTCGGTGTCGATGACACGGCCCAGGACATCGAAAAGCGTGATCGTCTTTTCGCCGAGCGCGTTCACGTTGGTCGCGGCCAGACCGGCGGCATCGTAATAACTGGTGAGGACTTGCTGAACGCTCGGGGAGCCGCTGATGACGGGACCGGTCGTGAACTTGACCCGGTTCAATCCGTCAAAGGCGTTGGTGAAGGAATTACCCAACTCATCGACGCGCAGAATCTGGTTGCCCCGACGGTCAAAGCCGGAGACGTTGGTGGCGAGCGCAACGCCCGCTCCAGAATAGAACGTGCGAGTGGCGAGCAAGCTGACATCATTATACGTCGTCTGCCAATAACTTCCATTGGCGAGATATTGGCGTTTCGGACGGCCATCGAGATAATACGTCCAGCCGTTCGTGGCCCCATCGAATCCCACGCTGCGGAACGGCTTGCCGGTCTGCGTGAAGAGGATTTGGTTGGTCCCGCCCAAGGCGTTGGTCGTCGCCGTCACCTGCCCGCCCGGCTCGTAGGCAAACTTCTCGGTTGTCAAGACCGAGCCATTGGTCTCCAACACTTGGCGCTGCAACACCCGGCCCAAAGCGTCAAAGAGATTGGTGATGACCACGCCCCGCGGGTCGGTAACGGAAGTCTGGTTTCCAAAGCCATCGAAAGTGCGGAAGGAAGTGGAATACAGAGCGTTCCCGGCGGGTGCTTCGACTCCGCTGCCGTCGAGTTTGCCCTGGGAGCGCCAGCTGATCTGTTGAATGTTCCGGCCAGCGCCATCATAGATATAGTAAACATAATCTTCGGGATTGCTACGGGGGCCGTCGTACCATTCCAGTTCGCCATTGCGATTGAAATAGAAATATTCCTGCGAGACATTGTTGCTATTCTGATCGAAGACCCGGCGCGCGGTTATCCGGCCCATCGGGTCATAATCCATCTGAATCGTCGCCCCCCCCGCGATTTGTTGCTGATACAACTGCCCGCGCTCGTTATAATTGAAATACGTGACCACAGGCGGGTCCGCGTCGGAGGGAGTGTCCGTCGTGACGGTGTAATTGGTTTCCTGTGTTTTGAACCCGTGGCTGTCGTATGCGAAATCGTTGGTCGCTCCGGCGCGCACTTCCCGATCAATCAACCCGAAAGCCGTGCTCCCGATGTTGGTGTAGTAATAAAGATTGGTGGAAACCGATGCGCCGCCGCTCTGCCGAACGGCTTGCGTCACTTTGAACGGGTCAACGCTGTCGTAGGTGAACTGCGCTCCGTTGCCCGTAGGATCGGTCGTTGTATTTGGAAGATTCTGCGCTGTGTATGTAAAGGTGCTGGCCGCGTTGGTGAATCCTTCCCCTGTGATATTCCCAAGAGCGACCATCTGCGTGACATTCCCATTGGTGTCATAATAATACTGATTGGTCAGCCCGCGCTTATCAACCGTGTATTGCAGGCTTCGGGGATAGCCGGGAGCGGTGGCGTTGTCAGGGAACCAGACCTGCGTGTTTGAGCAGCCCAAAGGATCGACTATGTTGGTAATGAGGTTGTTGGTGTAATAGTAAACGGTGGTATTGTGGAAAAAGTCCTGCACGCCAGTGCTGCCGCTGGCGAATTGATTGGTCAGGCTGGTGACGTTGTTGGTGTAATAAAAATAGGCATTTGTCACCAGGACAAGATTCGTCCCGACCGTGGATGCCTGGTTGGTGACGCGGCGCAAGCTGTCGTAATAGTTGGCGACGATCCGGCCATTGGGCTTGATTTCCTGGCTGATCAAGTGCGTGGAATCCGTGTAGGTGGCGCTGTTGGTCGTGAAGGTGTAGTGCTGATACTGGTATTGGCACTGCGAGGCGTCCGGCAGGGTTACCGTGATAAGGTCGCCGTAATTGTCGTACGCATAATTCACAAGGCGCCCGTCGCCCGAAATGGCCTGGATGATGCGGCCATAGAAGTCGTATTTAAAGACGAGCGTATTGCCGTTGGCCATGTTGATGCGGTTGAGTTGTCCCCAATCGTCCCCGGCGGAATTGGTGCCGTAATAAAAGAGGGCGTAATTCCCCGCATGGTCCTGCCATTGGGTGAGATAGGGGCGCGTCCGATTCAAAGTGTTGGTGCCATTTGCGACGTTGAACGTCATGGTCTGATAGGTGCGCGTGCCTCCATCCGGCGCGGAAATCACAAAATTGGTTCCGTTGTTGGTGTTTAAAACCGAGTTAAAGAGGTTGGCGCTTGAGCCGGTGCCATAGGTGCTGTTGTTGTTGAGGGAAGGATTATCCTGTGGCAAAACCTTCCAAACGCCATTGGTCAGACGGTAGGCAAGAACCGTTCCGTCCAATTCGGCGGCGTAGATGAGATTGCCGGCACAGACGAGGTAAGGAGTGAAATTGACTTTCCAGCCGTAGCCAAACTCGTTGCATTGGAGATTGAGGCTGGTGTAATTCCGGCGCAACTGGAGCGGGAACGGTCCCGGCAACGACAGGTCAACCGTATCAACATAGAATTCCCCCGAGGTCACGTTCACCGGCTCGGCTATAGTCTGCCAGACGCTGCGCTGGCCTGCATCCGTCGGGCCGATTCCACCGGAGTTGCCGCCTGTGGTCATTCCAGTCCCCGTTGATCCACCGGGTAGGCCGAGCAAATTCTGTGTTTGCTGCGATTGCAAACCGTCTTGTGGAGACCATATGTTGT
Organism: Verrucomicrobiales bacterium; assembly: GCA_003138485.1. Lineage (GTDB taxonomy): Bacteria > Verrucomicrobiota > Verrucomicrobiia > Limisphaerales > Palsa-1400 > PLGF01. The sequence goes on from PLGF01000003.1 coordinate 11,028, forward strand.
TGACCTGGCTACTGGCAGACGCGAGGTCGATGAAGTTGGGAGTGGTGATGACGTTATTGCCGGTCGCGCTAACTGGCAAAAAAGTCAACCCGGACGGAGTTGAATTGAGATCCATAGTGAGCGTGGTGCTGGAACTCGGAAGATTGTAAAAGCCGGACTGCTCAGTGCCCCATCCCCCATTGAGTGTCGCGGAGTTCGCAGAAATGAGCGCTGCCTGCTCGTTATAGCTCAGGATGAGAGCGCCCATGCCGATGTAAGACTTGGCGGCGTTCGTAATCATTCCCGGGGTGATAAGCACTCGCGCATAATCGCCGCCCACTTGCGTGAAGATGTTCGTCACGGAAACCCACATGCTCGCATCCTGGCTTTTCAACGGCCCCGGATAACCTGCGTTGGTCAGGTTGCCCGCCGCAACAACGCTGTTATCGACCAATTCCAAAATGGGTGAATTCCCGTTGGTCGCCCGTGCCTGGGCCAATTGCAGCAACCGTACGGTGGAGACGGCGCTTTGGTCGGGGAACATCGTTTGCAAGATGTCATGCTCCTGGGCGGAACCGGCGGCGATATTCAGGATGAAATAGTTCTGCGCCACGGTCAACTCCGGCACGGCGCTGTCCGGGCGAAGCGAAGCATTGCCGAGGATGACTTCACCGTTGTTGAACATATCCACTTTGGCCTGCATGTTCGTGGCGGTCGGACAGACGCCGATCACTCCAAGCCCCGACGAGAATTTGATCAGGCCATGAACCTTGTGCCACTGCTGGTCGTACACATCGAAGGCGTCGTTCTTTTGGAAATAGCCCATCCCCAGAAGATAGGCCGCCGTGCCGTTGTAATCCCAAACATTGGGAATGAAATTTGTGTTGGCGGCGCGCTGGCGTTGCAATCCCCAATATGTTTCGGCATGTTGCTCCAACATGAGCGGTGTGACGCGACCGAAATCGAGGGCAATGGCGGCGGTGTCTCCCATGTTACAGTGAGCCAGATTGGTGGACCCGGTCGCTTCGCTGACCGGGAAGTCGCTATACGGAGTGGTGAGTGTTGCCACTTGCCGGTGATGAATCGTTTGCACGGCAAGGGTGGTAAGCGAATCTGTGGCAACAGAATTGGATTGCAATGCGGTCAAACTGGGGCCGGTGAACGATTGGACTGTGGTAACATTGGTGGTGTAGGGAGCCAGCCATAATGAAAGGCGTCCATTGTTCGTGAACAAGAGAAGTTTCCGATTGCCAAATTCACAGGAATTCCAAGTGAGAGTGTCGAGCAAATTGGAGCCGGCCGGGCTGTTGCTATAAACCTTAACCTCCACCGTGTTGAACATATTCGTCAGAAACGGATAGGGGGTCGTGTTGGTTAAGACGTCCACGATGGATAGGGTGCCGACGTTGGTGATCAAGTCGGGCTGCGGAAGGTAGGACCAGGTTGGGAATTGATGGCGGCGATTGAAGGCCCTGACACCGAGCGCGTCCAGGGAGAACGTCGGGTCTTGCGGATTGAGATACTCCTGCACAAATTCGGGGAAAAGTTTGGAAACCACGTTTTCGCTGTCCAGACTGAGGATGTTGGTGTCTCCGCGGACATAGTTTTCCACCCACTTCAAGGCGGTGTTGTAATTCGTGGGCATGTAATCGTAGAGATTGACGCCTTCCTGAATCGAAGTGTCCTTGAGCCATGGAAATATATGAACGGTGTTCGCTCCTATGCTGGCGACCACCCACGGATAATTGACGGTCAAAAGGCTGTTGGTCAGGAGCGGAACTCCGCCGTTATTGACTACGCCCTGCACCTGGACGCGCCAAAGCTGGCTGATATGGCTGTCCAGCATGAACAAGTTGTTGTTGGTCGGGAAGACGTACGCCGCCGGGTATCCCGCCTGCCGCAACAAATAGACGAGCAACTCGCATTGTTCGATGGGCGATCCCTGGCCTTCCAGAAACGTTCCCAAGGCGCTGCGATCCACGCCGCCGCAGGTGATCACCGGGTTTACGGTCGCACTCTTCTGCGCGCTGGCGTACGGGTCTGTCAATTCGATTTCATTGATGACGTAACTGGCCAGCGCCAGCGGGTCCTTGTTCATGTCGAGCACGAATTGATCGAGCACCGGATGACGCCGCAATTCGGGGCTGTTGTCCACATTGGTATAAATGCTGTTCGTCAGGACGACGTTGGTGATGTTGAGGGCGATGCCGTTGGGTCCGCTAAAAGTCGCCTGCTCGTAGGTCGGAGGCTTTGGCGTTCCCTGATAGAACAGGCGGCTTATATAGACCGACTGCAACGGATCGGGTTGCGCAAAATCAAGAGTGTAGAGCGGCGTGGGCATCCATACTCCCGACGCATTGGTCGCCATTGGCGCAAGGGCGTTGTTGGTTACCTGTACCTTGCCCAGGACGTCAACCTTGTAAAAATAATTCGTCGCGCTGGCGGTGTGGGTGAGTTTGTAGCCGGTCAGGATGAAATTTGTGATGGTTGGTCCAGACATCCAAGTGAGGCCGAACGGTTTGTTGTTCGGGTCGCCGCTGTCCAGAAACTCAACGGTCGTGGTCAAGCCGTTACTCGTCACGGTCGTTGACGCCCCGTTGGTCATAAACGCCGTCCAGAGATTTGAATCGGCGGCGACTGTCCGGCGCGGCAAAGGAATGGTGAATACATTGACGGGAGCGACATTGGTGACGCCCGCCGAAAAGTTGGTGGCGCTGTACACGGAAATACGGATGACGCTGGTGGCGCCAAGAGTGTTCGTGTTCTCGTCAAGTCCGCCGGCATACACGCCAAAGCGGTAGGGCTGGTTGAGGTTAAGGGCTGAGCCGCCGCCCTGACTGCCAAAGGCGACCACGGGATTGTTGACCGGAAACACATTCAAATTGGTGGTTCCAATGATGAGCGAGTCGGGCAGATACAGGGTTTGGTTGGAAATGGCGAGGAACCACGGAATCCGGTTGTTGTAACAGTATGCGTCGCTGCCGGTGCGGTTGAGATGAACCCCCTGTTCGAGATCAATTGGAACCACCAGCGAGCAAAAATCCAGGTCGTTGGGCGAATTGCCTTGGACACAGGTATTGCCCCGATAGAACATGCCCCAACGAGCGGGCGGGTTGGCGGCGAAGCTGAGTGTGGGGGAAAAATTAAAACTGGTCAAGGCGGGAGATTGTGTTGTGTCATTGCCAAATTGCCCATAGACATTGTCGCCCCAAGCCCATACGCCCCCGTTGCCGTCCAGGCCAAGCCAAACACCAACATTGCCTTTTCCCACCGCCACTTGAGTAAAGGCGGAAGCCGGCGCGATTTGCACAGGACTTTGATTAGCACCATTGTCGAAGCCCCAAATGTAGCACTGGCCGTTGGCAAGGGCGGCGGCGGATGTGTCAGCTCCGGCACCGATGGCCTGGACGCCACTTAACGCGGTGATTTGGGTTGGCGCATCGGCGTTGAAGGTGGTCCCCAATCCGAGTTCTCCGTAGGAATTGTCACCCCAAGCCCAAACGGTTCCGTTGCTTTGCAAGGCAAGGGTATGGTAAAGGCCGGCAGCGACCGCCACCACGTTGCTTAAAACGCTTACTGGCGTATTGTAGGAATTGGAGTTTCCTTTGCCAATCTGCCCATAGTGGCCGTAACCCCAGCACCACACAACTCCGTTGGAATCCAGCGCCGCCGAATGATATGCACCAGCCGAAATCTTGATGATGCTGGTCAGGTTGGAGACAAAAACCGGCGTGGCGCTCGAAGTGGAAGTTCCATTGCCAAGTTCATACACGGAATTGGTGCCCCAAGCCATCACCCGTCCATTGGCCAGGAGGGCCAACGAATGGCTCATCCCCCCGCTCACCGCAATCGCATTGGTGAGTACCCCTGCCCCGGCTTGGATGGGTGTTGGGCTGTTTGTGTTGAACCCATTTCCAAGCTGCCCTCCATCGTTCGTTCCCCAGGTCCATACCGTCCCATTGGCTTCCACGGCCAGAGAATGATTCCACCCGGCGGCAAGGCCGACGACATTGCTCACGCCGCTTACCCGCAAAGGAAAGACACAGTTGGCCGCCCCGTTGCCCATCTGTCCGGCCTGATTGTTGCCCCAAGACCAGACGCTTCCGTCTGACCGCAGGGCGAGACAATGTTCTTGACCAATGGCCACCGTCGCACCATTGCCAACGAGGGGGTTGAATTGAAAAATCACCGCCAATGTCGCATTGCTGCTGGTCACGGTGCCCGCCAGATTGGTGACCACCACCGAATAAGTTCCATCGTCTGAATAGCTGACCGCGTTGATGGTCAGGTTTGTGGAGGTCGCGCCCGAAATGTTGTCGCCGTTAAGGAGATTTATGGAGTTTTTCTGCCATTGATAATTCAGGAATTTGCCCTGTGCCGCGACGCTAAAAATGGTTCTTGTGCCCGACGTGCTGGTTTGGCTTAACGGCTGTGATGTGATGGTGGGCGGGTCTACGACGGTCAAAATGGCCGGAGGACTGCTGGTGATCGATCCGCCCGCATTGCTGATGACCACAGAATAGCTCGCCGCGTCTGAATCGCTGACAGAACTGACGGTCAGGTTTGTGGAGGTCGCGCCCGAGATGTTGCCGCCGTTGGTCAAATTCGTGGAATTCTTCAGCCATTGATAATTGAGCATTGTCCCGGTTGCTGCGGCGTAAAATTGGGCGGTTGTCCCGGCAATATTGGTTCGGCTCGACGGCCCCGTCACAAACGAAGGCGGAAAGACCAGACGGTAGATGCTGCCCCCATTTCCGTTGGTAGTGTCCTTTGTGGTCGTACCGTAGAAGTTGCCGTCGCTGGCTTGGATCAAGCCCGTCGCTGGTTGTTCGCCATTGGTGTTATAGAAGTTCCCAAGCCCTATTATCGTCCCGTTGGTCGTCATTTGAAAAACCGTTCCAAGACCATTACTGCCGCCGTCCGGGGTTGTCCCATATAGATAACCGTCGCTGCCCTGTATCAATCCAGGATTCGGTTTGCCGGCGACAGTGTTTGAAAAAACAAAAATAGTTGTGGGCACCCCATTGGACGTCATGCGAAAGACGGAGCCGGGTGTGGCGTAGATGGGTGAGGCTGTCGTCCCGTAAAAATTGCCATCGCTGGCTTGGATCAATCCACCAACAGGGTTAGTAGCCGTGGAATTGGTGGGAGTAAATGATAGGAGGTTGCTCGTGCTGCCGCTGGCCGATATTTTGAAAACCGTGCCTCTCCGATATGTGCCGCCATTCAAGGCAGTTCCATAAAAATAACCATCCGTGCCTTGCACGAGACCGGCCGAAGGAGTTGCTCCGGCCAGAGCGCCGTTGGTGCCGGTGAATGTCGCAAGATTGGTTATGGACGCCGGAGGTCCCAAGGTGAGTCGGAAGACCGTGCCGTTGGTAGAGCCGTTAGTGCCGCCAGTCGAAGTAGTGCCATAAAAATTGCCGTCGCTGCCCTGCACCAGTGGAGCCAGAGGATGGGACCCATTGGTCCCTCTGAAAGAGGCTAATAAGTTCGTGTTTCCGTTCGTTGCGATGCTGAATACCGTGCCCAAGTTGCTCGTTCCGCCAGCGTAGGTTGTTCCGTAGAAAAGGCCGTTGGTGCCTTGGATAAGACCGGCTTCCGGAGATTTTCCGGGGAAAGCTCCATTGGTGCCCGTGAACGCAGCAATGTTGGTTACGGACGCGGGAGGTCCCAAGTTGAGTCGAAAGACTGTCCCGTTGGTAAAGCTGCCACCACCTCCATAAGTCGTCCCGTAGATATTGCCGTCGTTGCCCTGAACGAGGGTGTTGGGCGTCTTCCCATAATTGCCGTTGGTTGGGAAGGAATATATTTCCTGAATTGTAAGGTTGGTAATTGTAAGGTTGGTTTGCGCAGTCAGATTGGTAAGCGCGCAGACGCCGCCCAAACAAAAAAGGACAGCGCATCGAATCACGCGTAGAAACGTGAACGGCTTTCCTTTCGTGGCGATTGGCTGCAAGGACATTGAGTCGCCCAAAGAGGAGGGAGAAATATGGCGTGTTGTGTGAATGGTTTTCATAAGATTCCCAGAATAGTTTGGTTGGCCGCTTTTTATTGAATGATGGCCCCCTGCGCCGGGCTGACAATCGTCACGGTCAAGACGTTGGTGCCCGGAATGTTGGGATCGGCATGGTTCCAGTTTGGAATCAGGGCTTCAAACGCCACTGTCCAACCACTGCCGTCAGAGGCCATTTGCGGCCCGCCCAAAACATAAAAGGACGCATTACTCCCCTGATTGACCGCCTGATAAGTCCCACAGTTTGTTCCCTGCCCAAGCCACGTCCAGACGGAATTGGTGGCCGGGTTGCCGACTAAATTGGTTGTGGCGAATATGCCGTAATTGACCCCATTGGTTCCCCCTTCAATCGTGAAGGTGAATGTCATGCCAGCACCGTTTGTCGGCACGGCTGTAAGGTTGGTTAGGAAAGGTGTGGTGTTCGAGATGCAACCACAGCCGCCACCATCGGGAATCAATGCACCGAATCCCCCCGTCCCCATCATCCCGCCAAAGCCGCCGCCGCCCAAACCGGACTGCCAACTGGCAAGAGAGTTGGAAACCGAAGGCCAGTCGTTGGTATAAACGCCCGCCTCCTCGACACCCCAAGTCAGCATGGCATAGGTTGCCCCGCGCGATTGCTCGAAACCGTTATTGTCCGATGAGACGAAGAAGCCATCTGTCCAAGTGCTGCGTTTCGGCACATACATCACCCCGTCCCCCGTGGCAGCCAGTGCTCCATCCAGGTAAATCTCACAATCGCCGGTCGTCCATTCCACCCCAATCTGATGAAACGTATTGGAACTCCAGGAAATCGGGGCACTCGCGTAAACCTCGACGTCTCCTGAGCCCACCCCGCCAAAGTAGATATTCGAGCCGACGGCGTCCGCATAGATGGCAAACAAGCCGTTGGTCGAATTGGTGGTCCAATCTCCTCCGGCGAGAAAATAAGCCGTGTCCCCAGGACCAGTGCCCCCCTGGCTGACGCTGGCCCAGTTCGGGGCGAAATAGAATAAAACGGTCCCCTGGGAGTAATTGATATTTCTAGTTGTTGTCGGACTGGTGTCCTGCACGTTATAGTTCAAGGATGCGGGGGCTTGGTTGGTCGTGTCCAGGATAAGTGCGTTGCCGTAAAACGGCGCGGCGTCCACAGGCTCAGAGATGAGATCTGTCGTATAATTGATGGGCATGCTGCCGGACCCCGTGGCGAAGTTCGGCGGGAAACCGAACGACTGACTCGGAAGAACTGGAAGCGGCGGCTGGGCAAAGACGCTGACGGACAATAGCAGCAGCAAAACAGTGGCGCACCCGATTCGTAAAGCGCCTCGCGGCCCACGGCTGGGAAGTGCTCCCCGCAACTTTGGGGAACTGGATGCTGCGCCGCTTCGATTCTCCGGGGTGCCGGTTGCTCGGTTCAGAATTGTGCCGCGATGAGGTTTTGTTTTCATATTTATATGGCGCGAGTTTGGTTTCCCGCTTTTTTCACTGTGTTGACATTCGTTTTGAAAATGGTTGCCAATGATTGACGGTCGTGCTTGGACCGGGTGCCAGGAGTATTAAACCGCTTGCCGGAAACCTTGGAATTGTGTCCTAATTGTGGAGCCACAACGATGTCTATCGCACTGCGTGACGGCGATTCAGTCGCAAGGGCCGCCGCCGATTGGGTTTTTCCCGCCCGCCACGCGGCGCGCAGCACTTTGAGAAATCGCTCCCCAAACCGGTCTCGAGCATGGGCGAGAAGCTCAAGCGCATCCGGCGAAGGTTTGCGCCCGGCTCCGATTCCGCGTTTCCTCAGACCGAGCGAGCAGAAGATGCGACTCAACAAACTGGAAACATAGCTCCTTGAATAGCCCGCTCCGACCGCCCAATCCACCAGCAGCTCGCGAGAGATGCCGCGATCATTCAAACTCCTCACCGTTTCCTGCCAAGCCTGCATATTGCTGGCACGAACGCCAAAGCACTGCAAATATTTTTCCTTGAGCGCCGTGAAGCCGGGTTGTTCGATCCTTTTTTGCGTATTCATCGGATTCTTGGGTCTTGAGGACTTGAGATGAACCTGGGCATGGGAGACGCAAGGAGCCGATTGCGATTTTCCCCAAACAGGATATATCGCGACCCTCCGGCTGACAGGAGTGCACAAGGCGGAGGTGAGGCGTATTTTCTCGCGCCTCGGCGGCGTCACGAACGACGACTGCCTGATTTTAACGATTCCCATAAAAACCAAATTTCCAAATCCCGGTGCCCCCCTGAGTACGGTCAGGAGGTTAGCACCGCCCGGTCATCCAACGCAATCTATTTCTCGTGACTTTCTGGTTACGAGAGATTCTCTTCGCCTGGGACAACTCCTCCATGCGAACGGCCAATTTTTGCAAAATGCTCCGCCTGATTTCCCGCATGTCGCCGTTCCCGGCATCGGCGCGGGTGCATCCGTCCTTTTCCCACGGATGAAAGTCGTCTGATCTTTCAGAATTCATCATTCTTTTGCCTCGAATTGGCCTCATTTTCATCAGGAGTTCATGCCCTGCAATAGCGTCATCCCCGAAGAGGATGTCGTTTTAGCACGGCCCCACATTTTAGCAAGACAAATCTGAAACTTTTCACGATGTACCATATCGTTCCATATTCTTCCCGACTCGGCGATGTAATATGTCGTGCCTCTGAACAAAAACGAATGGTCGAGAATACGGGTTTTTGGCGCGAATGTGCGCCGGGAGCGGGTGCGCAAGGGCATGACGCAGGAGCAACTGGCGGAAAAGGCTGGAATTGCCACTCGCAACCTGCAAAAGGTTGAAGCGGGGGAAATTAATATTCTGCTCACCACCAGTTTTCGCATCCGGTTGGGACTTCGATGCTCCTGGAGGTGTCTGATGCCGCGAGAATAGCCCGATGAGGGGTTAATGGATTGTGCCGCGGTGTCGTGATGGCTGCGGCACTGGCCATGACCGCACCCTCCCAAAAGGGAACCGCCGCCTTTTGCTCGTCGTTGCCCAGCCCGGAAGTTCATTTGAACTGATTTCACACGAAACCGCCGCTTTTGTAAAGAAAAAGCGTCACGCATACGTTATGAATTATTTGCCACTCTCCTGGAGTGCGCCGAAATTTTGATCGCCAACTGGCAAAGTTCCTGAGAAAGGAGCGGGGGTCCTTGTCTTACGCCCGATTTGCAAAAAGGGTCGGGTTGTCCCATCAAACGCTTTTCCGAATCGAACACGGCGAACATCATTTGACACTGAACAAATTGGAAACGGTGCTCGACAAGCTGAAGATTCGCCTCAAAGACGTTTTCCCGGAAGAATTTTGAACCCGCCCGCGCGCTCCATGTCGGAGTGGATGGAACGCCGTTATTCCCATCCGGTTTACCGTGGGGATTATTCAGCACAAAATGCAGCGCGGATGAATCGGACCTCATTTTATCCTTTGCAATTTGGCCAAGTGCTTTTCGTCATCTTGCACTCCCTCCGTGTGCCGCCTGATCAGGGAAACCAGGGCATTCAAATCAAACGGTTTCACGATATAGGCCACGGCACCCGACTTCAGTGCGCGCCATCTATTCTCGTCCTCCAGACGGCCGGAAACGAAGACGATCGGGGTGTCGCTCAGACTGGGGTTCTGCAACATCCGCACGCAGAGGTCGAAGCCGTTGGTGTCCGGCAGGTGAACGTTCAGTGTGATGAGATCGAATCCACCTGTCTGCGCCAGGCGCATTGCCTCGTCTCCAGTTCGTGCCGGAACCACGTCAAATCCCCGCTCCGTCAGCGCGCGCACCATCAGTGTGGAGAGCGCCATGTCGTCCTCAACGAGCAGAATGTTCACCTTTTTCCTCATGCTTCCGCGCGGATCATATTATTGAGGATATGTGAAGTCCACATAAATAAAGCCGCATTCTCTTGTAAATATCCAGCGTGTGAGATGTGAGATTCACATGCTGTGAAAAGTACACGCCAATCCCATAGTCGGAATATCGTCGGCAAGCGCGTCCGCCAGGCCCGCTTGAAATGCAACCCGCCCGTGTCCCAAGAGGATTTGTCAGCCCGGTTGGCGGTGCGAGGCATTGTCCTCGATCAAACCGCGATCTCGCGCGTCGAAAAACAGACGCGGTATGTGATGGATTACGAAGCGGCCGCCATTGCCAAATGTTTGAAGACCTCGGTGGCCTGGCTGTACGGAGAAGTCGAGGGTTAGAATTCAACGCACTCAGGGGCTCGAATCCAGAAGAGGCTTCGCCATGAACCACACACACCGTGGGCTTGATTCCAGCCCTCTCACCTCTCTCGACCCGCCCGTGCCTCGCTTGACCAAAACCCTGCCATGCTTTCCTTTGAGCGAAACGACGCACGCATTGCAGAGCCGGAACGGGGTTCCAGAGCGAATCGGAAGAACTGACTGATGCGGGCTGCGCCGGGTCAACTTTGCCGGGTGTTGAGCATGGAGGACAACATCTACAGGCTGCCTGTTGACGCCTCATATTTTTCGCCCATCCACCAACCTGCGAAAGCCACAACCGCGCCCGTAAGCAGGTCCACGACATAATGGAAGCGCAGATACACCGTGGGAAACGAAAGTATCAGGCACGGCGCAAAAACCCACCAGAACCGCCGCCGCCAATGCCGCCAGATGGACGAAGCCACGTCCGGCCTCAGGTGACAACCGCGAAATCGAACTGAAACGGCCATTGACTGCGCCCGGCAGCGCCTGGGGAGCGGCCACATCCGTGATTGACCCAAAACACTCCCGGCATTACCACTCTCCGGTGACAGATTTTAGAGATTTAACGACAAGCCAACTCAGGAGCGTCATCGTTATCAAGGAGCAGATCGAGGCGCTCCAAGGCCAGATCGAATCCATTGTTGCCGGCGGCGGCGGCGGTGAAATCCCAATCCCGTCCGCCGAGGAAGCCCCAGTTCCAGCCAAGCGCAAATTAT
>PLGF01000133.1 GCA_003138485.1 Verrucomicrobiales bacterium
CGAAGATCCACGAGGGATATTCTCCTTCGTCGGGTTAGAACAGATAAGAGCTGCCCGCTTTTGCGGGCTGCCTTGCCAGCCGCCAAAATCCCTGTGTCATCTTGCTACCTTAATTTATTTACGCCTCCTAAGCCGAAACAATGCAGTAGAATTGGGAGCGCGGGCGTCTTCGCCCGCAGCCTTCGGCGTCCCGCCGAAGGTATCAGATCCCTGAGATGGTTCACCGGAAGGTGATAGCTTTTGAGTCCGACACAGTCGGCGGGACGCCGACTGGAAGCGACCGGGACGGTCGCGCTCCCAATCCTATTGCATAGTTACGGCTAANNGCCAGAAGGTCTTCGAGGCTGTTGAGCGGGGCGTCCTTTTTGGGGGCGGGGTTCAAGAGGTGGCGCAGGTACTCGACGGCGTCGGGGATATTTTTGACAGAGCGTGGCAGGGTGGCGCCGCAGGCGTTGGCGTGGCCGCCGCCCTGCAGTTTCTCGGCGATTTTGAGGGCCTCGCCGTTGCGGCTGCGCAGGCTGACGACGACGGCATTGTTGGCTTTGCGAAACAACGTCAGCAGCACGGGATATTTGGTGGCCTTTGTTTCGAGGAGCTGATGGACAATGAGATTGGTGTTGCCAACGACGGTATCGACGCAACCAATGGCGGGGGTGATTTCGACGACGTTCTTCCTGCTCCAGTCGAAGCCCATGGGGTCTTCGATGCGCCGTTTGAGGGCGATGACTTCCAGGAGAGGATGGTCCAGGAGCCGCTCCAATTGGCCCTCAACGAGGGCGTGCAGGTTCCAAAACTGGTAGGACTTGACGAGGTTGGCGTAATCGTTGGCCAGGATGAAATCCGGGTCGTCCTCCAGGAACAAATCGCCCACGTTGTTCAAATGGACCAGGCGGTCCAGCGCGGGCGAACCCAGTCCGTTTTGCTGACACAATTCATAGCAGAGCAACCCGGCCGATTTGCCCAGGTCATGGATGAAGACCGCGCTTTTGGGCTGGGCATCGCCGGCATGATGATCGATGACCACCCAGTCCGGCTTGTCCAGGCGCGGCTCGAAACTCAGGTCGCAGACCCAGGCCGATTTCTCCCGCGGCTCGCGCAGGCGCCAGTTATTGTAATGATAGGCCTCCAACCTGACGTCCGCCGCAAAAAGGCGTTTGGCCAGGCGTTGCAAGAGCAAGCCCGCGACAAACCCATCCAAATCGCTTTCATGGGTCAGGATGACCTCCGGACGCGGCAATAGATTCACGCGGCCAACGTATCGCGCCCCCGTGCCGTTCGCCAGAAGAAACGGCGGAAAGCAGGCCGGCGGAGCGCAGATCAGCTCATGTCGAGGCCTTTAGCCGTAGCGCAGACTTCCAAGTCTGCCGTATCGCGGGCTTCCAAGCCCGCTCCGGCGATGACTTTGCGCTGCACGCCGATTTGGAAATCGGCGGCCCGGCAGACTTGGAAGTGTGCGCTACAAAAGCGGATCCCGGGCGGGCGACCGGGCCAATGCCGTGTCGAATAATTTTTTTGAACACTTTTTCTGGGGGATGTCAAAAAGGGCAATGGGGCTTGGGGATTGCGTTTGAACAGCCGGCCTGTTAATAAGTCAGAATGATATGACCGCAGCCGACTGGCGCGGTGCGGAGATACAGGAATGATAAAAGTCGAAAACCTTAGCAAGTCGTTCGGCCCGAAAGTGGCCGTCAACGGCGTTTCTTTTACAGTGGAGCGCGGCGAAGTGCTCGGATTTCTGGGGCCTAATGGCGCTGGAAAATCCACCACCATGCGGATGATTACCGGCTTCATTCCGCCATCGGAGGGGAAGGTCACCGTCGGCCAGCATGACATGATCGAGGACCCCATCCCGGCCAAGCGGCTCATCGGCTACCTGCCGGAAAACGCCCCGGCCTACACGGATATGACCGTCGAGGGCTTTCTGGGGTTCATCGCCGAATTGCGCGGCATGCACGGCGATGCGCGGAAAAGGGCCGTTCATCGCGTGGTGGAGATGTGCTTTCTGGAATCGGTGTTGTACCAGAGCATTGAGACCCTTTCCAAGGGCTTCCGTCACCGGACTTGCCTGGCCCAATCCATCATCCACGACCCGGAGGTGCTGGTCATGGACGAACCGACCGACGGACTGGACCCGAACCAAAAGCACGAGGTGCGGGGGTTGATCCGGCGGATGGGGGAGAAGAAGGCGATCATTTTTTCGACGCATATATTGGAGGAGGTGGAGGCGGTTTGTTCGCGCGCGATTATCATTGACCGCGGCCAGATCGTCGCCAACGGCACGCCGCAGCAATTGAAGCAGCAATCCGACGCGGCGGGGGCCGTGCTGCTGATCGTGCGGGCCGTCGCGGGCGCGCAATTGGTGGAGCGGCTCTCCGGGGTCGCCAATGCCCGCCGGACCGCGATTGTCAAAGAAGAGAACGGCAAGGTCTGGGCGCGGGTCTATCCCAAGAGCGCCAACACCAACGGCGAACTGGCCCGCAACGTCCTGGCGGCCGCCACCGGCTGGCAAGTTGAGGAATTGCACACCGAGGAAGGCCGGCTGGACGAAGTCTTCCGCAGCATCACCCTTCCTGAAACCGCCAAATCAGCCAAACCATGAATTCGATCAGCAACATCAGAGCCATCACCAAGCGGGAACTGGGAGGGTACTTCTCATCGCCCGTCGCATACGTATTCATCGTGATTTTCCTTCTACTCACGGGATTTTTCACCTTTATGGCGGGCGGTTTTTTTGAGCGCGGCCAGGCCAGCCTGGAGAATTCATTTTTCGTCTGGCATCCGTGGCTTTACCTCTTCCTGGTGCCGGCGGCGGGGATGCGATTGTGGGCGGAGGAACGGCGCGTCGGCACACTGGAGCTGCTGCTGACGCTTCCGATCACCACCTGGCAGGCCATTGCCGGCAAATTCCTGGCCTCGTGGCTGTTTTTGCTGCTGGCCTTGGTCTTGACCTTTCCGGTCGTCATCACGGTCAACTTCCTTGGCTCGCCGGACAACGGGGTGATCTTTGCGGCCTATGTGGGAAGTTTCCTCATGGCGGGGGCTTACCTGGCCATCGCCTGCATGACGTCGGCGATGACGCGCAACCAGGTGGTCAGCTTCATCGTCTCCTTCGTCATCTGCCTGCTGCTGGTCCTGTGCGGCTTCCCGCCGGTGACGAATCTTCTGACCCGCTGGGACATTCCGTGGCTGGTCAACACGGTGGCGGCTTTCAGCGTGATCACTCATTTCGAGTATTTTACAAAGGGCGTGGTGGATTCGCGGGACGTGATTTTCTTCCTGTCCGTCATCGGGTTCTCATTGTTCACCACCGGGGTCATCATCCGCAGCCATCGCGCGGGGTAACGCCGCGGGAGAAATTGCCATGAAGCAGAAAAACATCGAAACGATCCTCTATTCCACCATCGGCGTCGTGGTCATGTTCGCCGTCCTCCTGGCTTTCTACGTCGTGACCAGCGCGTTCAAGGACCGCATCGACTTGACAGCCGAGAAGGCCTTCACGCTCTCGCCGGGAACGACAAAAATCCTGGGCAAGCTGGAGTCGCGCGTGACCATCCGCTTTTACTGCACGCAGGACGACACGGCGGTGCCGCCGTCGCTACGCACCTACGCGCAGCACATCGAGGATTTGCTGGCCGAATACCAGCAGGCCGCCAAAGGCAAGATCGTCCTGGAGAAGCTGGATCCCAAACCGGATTCCGACGCGGAGGATTCCGCCCGCCTGGACGGCATCGAAGGCCAGGCGACCTCGCCCTTCGGCGGGGACAAGATCTACATGGGACTGGTGGTGAGCATGCTGGACGAGAAAGTGGCGCTGCCGTGGCTGCCGCCGGACCGCGAACGGTTGCTGGAATATGACTTGTCCCGCGCCATCGCCCGCGTCGTCAATCCCACTCCCGCCGTCATCGGGATCATGAGCGAATTGCCCGTCTTTGGCTCCACGCCCAATCCCATGATGCGCCAAATGGGCCAGAACGAGAGTGAACCGTGGACTTTTGTGAGCGAATTGAAAAAGGACTTCACCGTCAAAGAAGTTCCGATGACGGCGTCGAAAATTGATGACGACATCCGCGTTCTCCTGGTTGTCCATCCCCGCGACATTTCCGAAACCGCTCAATATGCCATCGACCAATTCGTCTTGCGCGGCGGCAAATTGCTGGCCTTTCTGGACCCGCACGCCTATTTCGATCAAAAGCACGATCAAATGGCGCAGGTCCTGGGCGAAAGCTCCGGCCAATCTTCACTGGACAAACTTCTCAAGGGCTGGGGCCTGGACATGGACATTAACAAAGTCGCCGCCGACATGACCTTCGCGGGGCACAACCCGCAAAGCGGCGCCGCCATGCCCACGGTCCTGGTGCTTGACAAAAACGGCATCAATAATGACGACATTGTCACCAGCCAGATCGACAACCTGGTCATGCCCTTCGCGGGGGTCTTCACCGGCAAGCCGGCGGATGGATTGAAGGAAACGGTGCTGATCCATACATCCGATCAATCCGAGTTGGTCGAGGGCCTGACCGCCAGCATGGCCACCGAGCAAATCCTCAAAGAGTTCAAACCCTCGAACATCGACTACGCCCTGGCCGTGCGGCTGGCAGGCAAGTTCAAGACCGCTTTCCCCGACGGCCCCCCCAAGGCGTCCAAGGACGAGAAGGAAGAAACCAACAACCCGGCCGCCCAAGCGCAGTTGAAGGATTCCAAGGCGGACGGCGCCGTCATTCTCGTGGGTGACAGCGACATGCTCAACGACCAGGTCTGCGTGCGTGTGCAGAGTATTCTTGGCTATCGCATGGTGCAGCCGATGAACGGCAATTTGAACCTCGTCCAGAGCTTTGTCGAACAATTGGCCGGGGACAGCGACCTGATCAGCCTGCGCAGCCGCGCCAGTCTCAACCGGCCCTTCACTCGATTGAAAAACATGGAGGCCAAAGCCGGCGAGGAATGGAAGGACAAACTCAAGACCCTCGAAGCGCAGAAGTCCGAAACTGAGCGCAAGATCAGCGAGTTGCAATCCAGCAAACCGGGCAACGACCAGAGGTTCATCCTCTCGCCCGAGCAACAAAAAGAATTGGAGAACTACCAGAAGGCGGTGGCCGACGTGAACAAAGACCTCAAATCGGTGCGCAAGAAACTTCGCCAGGAGACCGACGCCCTTGAATTCTGGACCAAAGTGGTCAATATCGGCGCCATGCCGGCGCTCGTCGCCGTCACGGGCATCGTCCTGGCCATCGTCAAACGAAAACGCACAGCCGCAAAATGAATCGCAAACAACTCTTCCTCCTGTTGATCGCCCTGGCCTTCATCGGCGGGGCGTGCCTGGTCCTGCTCCGCCACAAAGAGCAAGCCTGGTCGGCGCCCACCGGCAAGGCTGGACAAAAGCTGATGCAGAATTTCCAGGTCAACGACGTCGCCTTCATTCACATCAAGGGCGAAAGCGAACTGACCCTTGTCGGCAAGGGAGACCACTGGACCGTGCAGGACAAGGGCAATTATCCCGCCAATTTTTCCCAGATCAGGGACCTGCTCATCAAAATCAGCGATTTGAAGATCGCCCAATCCGAGCCGATTGCAGCCTCCCAACTGGGCCGCATGCATCTGGCCGAACCGGGCCGTGGTCCTGACTCAGGCGTCCTGGTCGAATTCAAGGACGCCCAGGGCAAGGTGCTCCAATCGCTCCTCCTGGGCAAAAAGCACACCCAGAAATCCGACCGCCCCTCTCCCATGCAGTTCGGCGACGAGGGCTTCGCCGATGGCCGCTACATTACGCTCAACGCCAATCCGCGCGAACTCCTCACCGTCTCCGATCCCCTCAACAGCCTGGACCCCAAAGCCGGCGAGTGGCTGGACAAGGACTTTTTCAAGGTGGAGAAACCGCAGACCATCGCGTTGGCCTCCACCAACGAGGCCAATTCCTGGAAGCTTTCCCGCGAGTCCGAGTCCGCCCCCTGGGTTCTGGCCGCCCTCAAAACAGGCGAGGTCCTGGACACCAACAAAGTCGCCTCCCTGGCCAGCACCCTCAGCTATCCCAGCTTTGTCGATGTGGCNNTATCTCAAGATCACCGCCGCCGCCGCCCTGCCCTCCGAGCGGACGCCGGGCAAGGACGAAAAGCCGGACGACAAGAAGAAGTTGGACAAGGAATTCCAGGACAAGAACAAGCCCCTCCAGGACAAGCTCAAACGCGAACAAGCCCTGGGCCAATGGACCTACCTCGTCAACAACTGGCTCATCGATCCCCTCATTCGCGACCGCGCCCAACTCATGGTCGAGAAGAAATCGGACGCCGCCCAGGCGCCCGCGGAAGAAAAGAAAGACGAACCCGCCCCGCCGGATTTGATGCCCGCCACGCCGGGGCAGTAAGCCCGTTGGCGCGGAGCTACTTCATGGGCGGCAACGCCGACGCCTTCCTCTGGAAGACAAAAATGGCGGAGTAAGTTTTCAACTTTTCCGCCGCGGCTTCCCGGCCCCAATGGTAATCGCTATGCGTGGGGAATATCTCTATCACGCCGGCCAGATCGTAAAGAGCGGCAGGGTAGGTCCGTATCCAATTATACAGGGCCGGGTCTCCGTCCCCCCAGCTCATCCAGGAGGCCGCCACATTGACGACCACCAGGAATTTCGGCCGCGCCGTTTCGATGTCCCGCATGAACTCCTCCTGCATGGCGCGCGCATAAGGCTGCCCTTCCACAAGGTCGTACATGTAAAGGTAGCCGCTGACCGACTTGCGCCGCGCGTAAAAGTAAATCTCCGGCTCCGATCCCACCACTTCAACCCGGTCCCACGGCTGGGAATGCTCCCGGATGTACCGCCCCACTTCGCGGCATTCGACAAACGGGTTGTTGTAGTAGATCGACGCGCAGGCCGGCTCAGGCTTCAGATCAAACCAAACCCGCCTCTCCTGGTAAATCAGCCCCGTGCAGGCTGCCAAAAACAGCGCCAGCGGAATCGCCCGCAGGCGCGGCATGCGCGTTGCCAGCAACCCGGACAGCCCTGCCACCGCGACTCCGGTCAAAAGGCTCACCACCGGCAGCATGACGATCAGGTAGTGCCGGGCGATATAGCGCCCAACCAAACACGCCGCGATCGAACACAGCAGGAAGCTGGCAATTATGTATTTCCTCTCTCCCTTCTGGAAAAGCAGCCAGAGTAACCCGGTCATGGCCACCCAGAAGAACCAGCGTTCGCACCCGCTGGAATTCAACTGCGCCAGCCGATGCAGGACAAAGCCGGCCGACAGCAAATTCGTATGCACCCGCGAAAAATAAACCGTCCAAAACCAAAAGCGCTCAAGAGTTCCCGCCCGCCACAAGATCAGGCAAGTCAACGCCAGCGGCGCCGCCAACCCGGCGGAGAACAGGCACAACCTTCCCGCCCACAACCGCCACTGCGCCGCGCCTGCCATCCAAGCGTCGCGGCCCAGCAGCGCCCCGCCAAAAAGCCCGAAGAACAGCCCCGGCTGTTTGCACAGAAACGACAACCCGAAGAGCAGCCCGCTCAGAAACAGCGTCAGGCTTCCGCCGCTTTCGCGCGCCCGCAGCAGCAGCAGCGTTCCGCCCAGGGCGTGGATCATCACCAGATGCGTCGCGTGCGCCTGCAACCCCAGCACCCCCGAACTGAGCGAGAGCAACACATACGCCGCGCAGCAGACCAGCGTCCCCGCTTCATCCAGCAGACGGCGCGCCAGAAACCACAGCAACGCCAGCGTGCCCAGATTCACCAGCAAAAAAGCCAGGTGGATGGCCGAATCGCTCTCCCCAAAAAGCGCCATGACGACCGCATAGACGGCGTATGTGCCGGGCATCTTGATATTGAAAGCCAATTGATACGGCGGAATTCCCTGGAGCAAGAGCTGGCCCGAATAAGCGTATTCCCCTTCATCCCGTTCCAGGGGCATCGACAGCAGACGAAGCCGCACGGTCACCGCCAGCAACACCAGCAGGATGACACCCGCGCACCATGCTTTGCGATATTTCATCGCGGGAATTTCAGACAATTTCCACCGGGCATTTGGGGGCCGACGCCAGGAACGCCTGCCCGTAGCGCTTGGTCAGTATCCGATTGTCCAGCACCACGACGATGCCCGTGTCCGTTTTGGTCCGTATCAATCTTCCGATTCCCTGGCGGAATTTCAAGACCGCCTCGGGCAGCGAAAACTCCATGAACGAATTGCCCCCGCGCGCCTCGATGGCTTCAATGCGCGCCTCGATCAACGGATGATCGGGCACCGCAAAGGGCAGGCGCGTGATGATCACGTTGGAGAGGCTTTCGCCGGGCACATCCACCCCCTGCCAGAAACTGTCCGTGCCGAAGAGCACCGAGCGCACGTCCTTTTTGAATCGTTCCAGCATGAGCGTGCGCGGCGTGCCGGTGCCTTGCACGAAGCATTCCACCCCAAGCTCCTCGAAAAACCCCTCCATCTGCGCGGCCACGTCCAGCATGAGTTTGAAATTCGTGAACAGCACGAACGCCCGTCCATCCGTCATCGTCACAAAATGTTTGACCCAGTGGATCAGGCTCGCCTCGTACCCGCCCTCCCGCGG
The DNA here is from genome assembly GCA_003138485.1 of Verrucomicrobiales bacterium. GTDB lineage: Bacteria > Verrucomicrobiota > Verrucomicrobiia > Limisphaerales > Palsa-1400 > PLGF01. The sequence continues at coordinate 8,539 of PLGF01000133.1, forward strand.
GTCCGGCATCTTTCCCACGACGTAAATCTTCATCTGCCGCTCATAATCAAAGGGCGATCCGGCCTGCAGCAGCGTCGCCTTCTCCCCGCCCACCTGCCGGGCGAAATACAGCAGCGGCGGCCCTTTTTCCGCCGCGGCCCGCGCCCCGGCGCCTGCTTCCAATTGCACCGCCAGCGTCGCGCTGGTCATGATGACGCATGTGTCCGGGCCGAACAATCGTTCCCTCAGATACGCCGCGACATTGATCGGCGCGGCGTTGAGCGCCAAGTGGCGCTGGGTCTTGCCCGTTCGTTCCACCCAATACACGTGGTCCTCGGCTCGTTGACTCAGGAAAATCGCAATCGCCTCGCGCAATTCCACCAGCCGCCGGTTGCATTCCGCCAGTTCCTGCGCCGTGTCCTTGTCATCCACCGTCTTGATGAGCGCGCTGACCTCCTCCCGCACGCGGTCCAGCGGAAGGTTCAGGCTGTCGGGCACCAGATCGCATTGGCGGATGCGCAAGACGTTCCAGACCCGCGCCGCCGCCTGCGGGTCCCGCCGTTCCGCCAGCACGTCGCAGGCCGCCTCGGCCGCCGCAAAAAACTTGTCCGCTTCCCTCAGCGCGTCCTCGACCACTTGCTCCCGGCCGCGCCGCAAGACGGCCAGCAGCCCCTTCTTGGTCTTGGGATTCCAGAGACGCTGCAATCCGTAGCGAAGTTGCGCGCTTGACACGCTCAAGCCGATGTGGCCTGACGCCACCCGCTCCACCGTGTGCGCCTCGTCAAATACGACAAAATCGTTCTTGAACAGCACGCCCCCGGCGCTTTCGTCCTCCCGCCCGCCCAACTGGTTGAACAGCAGCGTATGGTTGAGCACCAGCACGTCCGCTCCCAGCATCCGGCTGCGCGCCTGCTGAAAAAAACACGGCGTCCCGCCATTTTTGACAAAATCCGACCCCCGCCCGCACAGCTTGGGACTGCACAACCCGCGCTCCGAGCAGACCTGCTGCCACACATGCGGGTCCGGCTCCGCCTCGAAATCCGACAAGCTACCCTCCTCAGTTTTCAACGACCATTGGTGAATGCGCTCCAGTTCCTGCACACCCGACGAGGTGAAAAGCAACTGCCCTTGCTGCATGGCCTTCGAGAGACGGCGGGTGCAGAGATAATTCTGCCGGCCCTTGAGCATGGAATACTTGAACTCCACCGGCAGCATCCCGGCCAGCATCGGCAGGTCCTTCTGCACCAGTTGCTCCTGCAAATTGATCGTGTGCGTCGAAATGACCGCCTTCCGGTTCCGCGCCACCGCGTGAAAGATCGCCGGGATCAGGTACGCCAGGCTCTTGCCCACTCCCGTTCCGGCCTCGACGATCAGATGCTTGTTTTCTTGCAGCGCCCGCGCCACGGCCACGGCCATCTCCTGCTGCTGCGGCCGGTATTCGAAGTTGGGCGATTTCGACAGGCGCCCGGCGGGCGAGAACATTTCCCCCACCGCCTCCAGCAGTCCGGCCGGCCCTCCGGCGGGTTGTTCATCGACCAGGCGGATCATGCCCCTATCGCGCCGCGAATCCGGCGGACGGCGACTTCCACCGCGGCTTTATTCTTGGCAATCATCCCGCCCGGCAGGATGCCGCGCCAGGCGACGTTGGCGTAAACGATCGAAGCCCGCCCGATGATGCTGCCGGGGCTGAGCACCGCGTTGCATCCGATCTCGCATCCGTCCCCCAGCAGCGCTCCGAATTTGCGCAGGCCGGTGTCGGCCGGCTGCCCGTCGATTTCGACCATGATATTTCCGGGAAACACCTTGAAATTGGACAGCTTCACCCCGGCTCCAATGTGCGCCTTGTGGCCCAGGATCGAATCGCCCACGTAATTGAAGTGAGGCGCCTGGGCGTTGTTGAAGAACATCGAATTCTTCACCTCGCATGAATTGCCCACCACGCAATTGTCCCCGATGATCACATGCTCGCGGATGTAGGCGTTGTGGCGGATCTGGCAGTTCCTCCCGATGATCGCCGGCCCTTTGATCATCACCCCGTCTTCCAGCACGGTTCCTTCCCCCACCGACACCAATTCGCCCACGACGGCAGCGCCCTCGAAGCGGTGGCACAACTGCGGCTCCAAATGGGCCGCCAGGTACGGCGCGATCCTGGCCAGCGCTTCCCAGGCGTATTTGCACCCCTCAAAAACGGCCGCGTGGCGGGTCTGGGACAGATCAAAAAGTTCGTTTGGCTCAAACATTCGGCTCGCAGGGTAGGCCCGCCCGCCTTCACTTCAAAGCCAAAAAGCGCCCGGCTGAAACCTTCCCCGCCGTCAATTTAAGCCAGGGTGGCAAAGGGCGATTGTGCTGTCGTGGGGCGATTTTGCTTGCAACCCACAAAGTCCCACATCTCATCGCACTGCAAACTTTTGCAGTTCAGGTTGCGAAAAGCCTTATCCTGATAGGTGGACCAGGCCGCGCCAAGCTCCGCCAGAAGCCTTATCTTTGACAAAAAACGCGCCGTTCATCCCATCCGCGTCATTCCGCGCCACTATACTGAGGAGTCCGCAGGACAGAATTCAACGAATTAGCCGCGACAATGCTCAAGAAGCGCAAAAGTTCGTTTGTTTATGCGCCTTTTGCTTTTTTCGCGACTATTCCTCCGGCCTCCATGTAGTCTATTCAACGGACTTGGCGTCAACCCGGATATTCCACGCTCACAGACGCCGGGTGGGGGCACGCGGCGCTCCGATGGGCTATCCGCAGGGAGTGTGAAATATGCGGGTTAAACACCCAGTCAGGCGGCGGCGGGAGTTTTCAGATCGGCAAAGACGATGATGCCGGCGCCGGTTTGGAGGACGCTGAGGACTTTGACGTTGACTTGCTGGCCGATGAGGGTTTGGGCGTTGTTGATGACGACCATGGTGCCATCATTGAGATAGCCCACGCCCTGGCCCCTGTCCTTGCCTTCGCGCACGACGCGCAGGGAGAAGGTTTCACCGGGCAAAATGACCGGCTTCAAGGCGTTGGCAAGCTCGTTGAGGTTGACGTAAAGGACGGATTGCAATTCGGCCACTTTGCCGAGGTTGTAATCATTGGTGTAGAGCTTGGCGCCCAGGGCGCGGGCCAGACGGACCAGTTTGGCATCGACCTCGGTTTCTTCCGGGAAATCGGCCTCGTGGATTTTGACTTCGCTGCGTTTGCTGTGGCGGAGGCGGGCCAGCATGTCCAGTCCGCGGCGTCCGCGGGCGCGGATGACAGGGTCGTTGGAATCGGCGATTTTTTGCAGTTCATGGAGGACAAAGCGGGGAACAACCAGTGTGCCATCGATGAAATTGGCTTCCAGGAGGTCGGCGATGCGCCCGTCAATAATAACGCTGGTGTCGAGCAAGAGGAGGTTCTCGGGCTTGGACTGGGAGGCAAAGCGGACATAGGGGATGATGAGGGAGAAATCCTCCTTGTTGCTGCGCATGGCCAGGATCATGCCGAGATAGCCGAAACTCAGAAACAACCCCAAGCGCACGACGCGGCGCAGAGGGGAGTCGATTTCCGGGAACAGAGCGGAGTGGTCGAGCAGGCCGGCCACCAGGGTGCCGAGGGCAAGGCCAAATGTGACGGCGGAAAAGGCCCGCAACGAAAAGCCCTTGAGCATTTCATCCAGGGCGACGCAGAGGGCGCCGAGGCCAAAGCCGATCATGCAGCCCCAAACGCCCCCGGCGATCCAGTCCGGTTCGACTTGGCTGACCTCGAAGCCGGCGACAATGCACAGGCTCAAGAAGAGGATTCTAATGGTCCAAAGAGAGCGCATGGGGTTGGGGTGGGAAGCGGTCAGGGCGCCGAAGCGGGTTTCCTTTCGGCGGGTTTGGGCTTCCAGAGCATGCGCCAGACGCCGCGCTGGTTGAGGTTGCTGCCAAAGGCGGCGAAGGCCGAAGCGGTGGCATCGGCATTGCTCAGGAGCACGTCTAATTGGGCTTTCATCGCCGGGTCCGTCAATATACCGCCAGCCAGTCCCTGGCCGGCCTCCAAGTTGGTCACAATCTGCTTGATGGAAGCTGATGTGTCACGCAAATTCTTGACTGTTTCGGCCACGCCGCCGCGGTTGGTGATGATGATCTGATCGAGGTCGTCGGCCGTGGTGTTGAGCTTCTCAGAGAACGTGCGGAAGTTGGTAACGGCTTCGGCGACGGGCGCGGTGTTGGAATGGACCAAATTGACCGCGCTTTGGGCGACCTGGACGGCAAGTTCGGTGGCGGATTGAAAATTGCTGAGCGCGGCGGTGAGACCGCCCAGGGTCTGATCGGAGAGAACGGTGCGGTTGACGTTGGTAATGGCCTGATCGATGTCCTTCAAGGTCAGCTTGGCTTGATCCAGGAGGCCGGTTGTGGACCGCGCTGTCTCCTGCATGTTGAACGGCACCTCCCCCATGAGGACGGTGTCGCCCTCCTTGAAAAAGTCGGCGGCGTTGGTGGTGGCAGCCGGGTTTTGGAGCGGAGGCGAGACTTCGACGTACTGGTCGCCCAGGAAGCCAAGGGCATCAACGTGGAAGGAGGAGTCTTTGCGGATTTTGTATTTGGTCAGGAGCCGGACAGTGACATCGACGGACCTGCCGTCGGGGCCTAATTCGAGGCTGGAGACCTTGCCGATGGGCACGCCAAAGAGCATGACGTCGGCGGAAGGTTTCAGGCCGGCGGTGGTGGGCATGATGATTCGCAAATGGTAAGTGGGTTGGAAGAGGGTGATGCCGCGGCTGAAATTGAGGACGAGCAACGCCATGAACCCGAGGCCAATGGCGACGAACATGCCAACTTTGAATTCGATGCGCGAGTTGTTCATAAGGAAAATTGTTCCCCCGGTTCGTAAATCCCGTTGACAAACCGGTGGATGACCGGGTCGGACGATTTGAACATGTCATCGGGCGGCTCGTCGGCGTAAATGCGGCCCTGATGGAGCATCAGGATGCGCCGGCCAATGCGGCGGGCGCTGCGCATGTCGTGGGTGACGGCGATGGAGGTGATCTTGAAGGTGTCGCCCACGCGGGCGATTAACTGGTCGATGGCGTCCGCGGCGATTGGGTCCAAGCCGGTGGTCGGTTCGTCGTAGAGCAGGATTTCGGGATGGTAAATGATGGCGCGAGCCAGGCCGACCCGTTTGCGCATGCCGCCGGACAGTTCAGCGGGCCATTTCTTCCCGATGCCGGCCAAGCCGACCAGTTCGAGGACCTCGGCCACGCGCTGGGCAATCTCGCCGGGGGGATGGTTCTGTTCGCGGTCGAGAATGAAGCCGATGTTTTGCTCGACGTTGAGCGAGTCGAAGAGGGCGGCGCCCTGGAAGAGCATGCCGAATTTCCGGCGGATTTGCAGCAACTGGCGCTCGTTGAGGCCCGCCATGCTGCGGCCGTCAATGCAAACCTCGCCCTGGTCGGGGGTGATCAGGCCGATGAGGTGCTTGAGGAGGATGCTTTTGCCGCCGCCGCTGGCGCCGATAATGACGACGGCCTCGCCTTTCTGGACCGTGAAGGTCACGCCCTGGAGAACGGGCACCGGGCCGAAGCTCTTTTTCAAATCGCGCACCTCGATCATAATGTGGGAAGCAAGGCGTTGAGCAACATGGTCAGGAAGAAATTCGAGATGAGAATGGCGATGGAGGAATAAACCACCGCCTCGGTGGTGGCGCGGCCGACCCCTTCGGCGCCCTCGGCGCAGTTCAAGCCCTTGTAACAGGCGACGACGGCAATGATCGCGCCGAAAATGAAGGTCTTGATCAACCCACAGGAGATATCAATCATGTTGGTGTGCCGGAGCATGTTGTACCAAAGACCGGTGGAGTTGATGCCAAGCAGGAAGACGCCAACGATGTAGGCGGCCAGGATGCCGACGCAAACGGAGAGGGCCGTGAGCAGAGGCATGACCAGCATTGTGGCCAGGAAACGGGGGACGATGAGATAATCGATGGGGTGGGCGGCCAGCGTGCGCAGGGCGTCGATTTGCTCGGTCACGCGCATGGTGCCCAGTTCGGCGGCGATGGCGGCGCCGACCCGGCCGGCGACCATGAGGCTGGTCAGGACGGGGCCGAGTTCGCTGCCCATCCCGACGCTGACGACCGCCAGAGTGGCCGTGTCCATCTTGACTTTGTGGAATTGGAAATAGGTCTGGGCGCAGAGGACCATGCCGGTAAAGGCGCCGGTGATGGCGACGACGGATTGGGATTTGACGCCGATGAAATACATCTCATCGAGAATATCATGCCAGACGGGCTTGACCTTGCAGAGGGAGGAAAAGATGTCGCGGCACAGGAGGGCGCCGCGTCCGAGGCCGCAAAACCATTCGTTGACAAATTGTTTGGCCAAAGTTGTCATAGCACGCGCACAACAGTAAACCCCGCCCGGTGAAATTGCCAGCCTGGAACGCCCCTGCGCCGGAGGGGAGCGCATTTCAGCAAACTCACGCCCGGTTCGGCAGGAGCCTCGCCCTTGCCATAAACGCCCCGGTAGAACGACGCTCCTGCGGAGCCGCTCCCTTTTCCCAAAAAACCGCTCCCCGCCGAGCCACTTTCCTGCCATCGCTCAGAAAACTTCCAAGTTCCCGGTTGCATGTCCTTGATTATCAATGCCCTCAAGCTCGCTTGCCCTGCGGAAGCACTCCAGCTCCGGCGCTTTTTATCATGCACAAGGGTGCATAAGCCTGCATAAACCGCCGAAATCTCCGCGCCGCAGGTCGCAAAGGAAGGCGTTTAACCACGTCCGCCGTCGCCTGGCTATGGCAGGGCAAGGATTTCTCGGATAAACACGGATCAGAAGTCTTTATCCGTGTTAATCCGTGTGCATCCCCGGTTAAAAACTTTTGGTTCAGCGCCCTGGCAGGCCGGAAACGAGACTGGCGCTCCGCGCGAAGGAGGACAAACAGCCGCGACAACCGGGGCATGGCTCTGAATGACCCAAGCGAAGCCCTGACTTCAATTTCCCCTCTTTTTTCCCGCATAAGGGTGCATAAGCCTGCATAAACGGCCATTTTCGCGGCGTGGCTCTCGCTGGAACGGGTGCGCCGCTCCAGCTTTCCGCAAACCGGCCTATGTCAATGAACATCCGCCCTTTTCCGGCCACGCGGGCAACATACAACAACAATTGCGTAACGCAACTGTTTTTCATCTTCGAGCGGAAAAACAAGGCGGGGAATAACGCAAAGCGCATAAGGCGCGGAGCCGCCATGAAAAACGAAACATCCAAGATCGGGAGGGTCGAGCGCCCGCGAGACCCTGACTCGATTTTGAGACATAGCAGGGCGTCGCGGAGTCGGAACAAATTGTTGGACTGCACCGCTCGCGGATGGCGCTTCGTTCTCCCGATGCGCTGCAATCCGCCGACATCATGCAATTCCGCGAAGATTATCAACCACGGATAGCCCAGCGCGGCCAGCCGCGACCAAAAAAAGGCATTTTGCACAAAAGCAAACGAAGCAAACGAAGAGGAAATGGCATCCAGGAGAATCTTGTCGGAAATGAATTCGACCAACTGAAGTTTGTCCTCCGCCCCCGGCGTTATTTTTGCCCGCGCATCCCGGTGACACCGTGGAAGAGTTTGTGGAGGAAGCACTTGCGAAACGGCGGCCCTTCCATGCCGGCGCATCTTATGAGCAGTTATCAGCCCGCGGAAAACGCTGAAAGAGCGTGAAAGGAAATTGTCAGAAAAATGGGGGTGGAAAGATGAGAATAGGCCGCTTCGCTCCCGAACGGGGGAGCGGGGGGGCTTATATTTCTGCCCCGGATATTTCTGACATTCTCTTAAAGAAAAATCCGAAATTGTTTTTGCGCGGATCCTAACTGGAAAGCGCCTTGGGCTCCGCGGGGGCCGTCTGTTTGAAGACCAATTTGCCCTCTTCGGCCGTCACCGCTACCGGTTCGTTGGGGTGCAGGCTGCCTTTGAGAATTTCCTCCGCCAACGGGTCCTCCAAATAGCGCTCGACGGCCCGGCGCATGGGACGCGCCCCGTAAGTGGGGTCGTATCCCTTTTCCACCAGCAAATCCTTGGCCGACTGGTCGAGCAGCAACTCGATGCTCTTGGCTTTCAGGCGGGCGAGTACTTTGGAGATTTCCAAATCCAGAATCTCCAGCAAATCCGGCTTCGTCAGGGACCGGAACACAATGGCGTCGTCCAGCCGGTTGAGAAACTCCGGGCGAAACACCTTCTTGGCCTCGTCCAGGATTTTTTCCTTCATTTTCTCGTAGCTGTGCTCGTCACTGATGGGCGAGAAGCCCAGGGTGGATTGCTTGCGGATGATGTCCGCGCCGACGTTGGAGGTGAGCAGAATAATGGTGTTGCGGAAGTTGATGACGCGGCCGACGTTGTCGGTCAGTTTGCCTTCCTCGAGAATCTGCAGGAGCATGTTCATGACGTCGGGATGGGCCTTTTCGATCTCGTCGAAGAGGACGACCGAGTAAGGGCGGCGGCGGACTTGTTCGGTCAGTTGGCCGCCTTCTTCATAGCCAACGTATCCAGGCGGGGAGCCGACCATGCGGGAGGCATTGTGGCGCTCCATGTATTCGCTCATGTCCAACTGAATGAGGGCCTTGGAGTCTCCAAACAATGTTTCCGCCAGGGATTTGGCCAGGAGCGTCTTGCCGACGCCTGTGGGGCCGAGCAACGCAAAGGTGCCGATGGGACGGCGCGGGTCCTTCAAATCGGCGCGGGAGCGGCGGAGGGCTTTGCATAGGGCGTCCACGGCCTCCTTCTGGCCGATGATCATGCGGGACATGTCTTTTTCCAGGGCCAGCAGGCGCTGGGCTTCGCCTTCCTCCATGCGCTTGAGGGGAATCCCCGTCCATTTGGCGACAACTTGCAGAATATCCTCCTCGCCGACGGTGACGCGCTTTTCTTCGCGGCTGGCGCGCCAGGCGGCCAGGACGGCGTCGAGCTTTTCCTTGGCTTGCTTTTCCCGGTCGCGCATGGCGGCGGCGCCTTCGAAGTCCTGGTCTTTGATCGCGCGCTCCTTGAGGGCCTTGATCTGCTCGATCTCGGCTTCGAGATTCTTGACTTCAGGGGGACGGGTCATGGTGCCGATGCGGGCGCGGGAGCCGGCTTCATCCATGACGTCGATGGCCTTGTCCGGCAAATAACGGTCCGTGATATAACGGTCGGACATGCGAACTGCGGTTTCAATGGCCAGATCGGTTATTTCGGCCTTGTGATGTTCCTCGTATTTGGGCCGGAGGCCTTTGAGGATGAGGACGGCCTCTTCCGGGGAAGGGGCCTCGACCTTGACGGTTTGAAAGCGGCGTTCGAGGGCGGCGTCTTTCTCGATGTACTTGCGGTATTCGTTGAGAGTGGTCGCGCCGATGCACTGCATCTCGCCGCGGCTCAAGGCGGGCTTGATGATGTTGGAGGCGTCCATCGTGCCCTCGGCGGAGCCGGCGCCGACGATGGTGTGCAGTTCGTCGATGAAAAGAATGATGTTCTTGGCGCGGCGTATTTCGTCCATGACGGCCTTGATGCGCTCTTCAAATTGGCCGCGGTACTTGGTGCCGGCCACCATCAACGCCAGGTCCAGAGTGATGACACGCTTGTCGCGCAGCAGTTCGGGGACGTTGCCGCGGGCGATTTCCTGGGCCAGACCTTCGGCGATGGCCGTTTTGCCGACGCCGGCTTCGCCCAGGAGGACAGGGTTGTTCTTTGTGCGCCGGCAGAGAATCTGAATGACACGCTCGATTTCGCTCTGGCGTCCTATAACGGGGTCCATCTCGCCTTTGCGGGCAATTTCGGTCAGGTCCCGTCCGAAGGCTTTGAGGGCTGGAGTTTTGACCTCGCCTTTTTTCTCCGGGGCCTTTTCGGGCGCAGGGTCCGAGGATGCGCCGCCCGAGGCCTCTTCGGCCGCGAAATGGGGGTCCAATTCCTTGAGGATTTCCTGGCGGGTCTGCTCAATATCGACATCGAGGTTCTTGAGAACGCGGGCGGCCACGCCGTCGCCTTCGCGCAGCAGGCCCAGGAGGATGTGTTCGGTTCCGACGTAGGTGTGATTGAGGTTTTTGGCCTCCTTGGCGGCAAGAGCGAGGACTTTTTTGACGCGAGGGGTGTAGGGGATGTTGCCGATCATCTTTGAATCGGGGCCGGTGCCGACTTGTTTTTCAACTTCAAGACGCACGGTGTCGAGGTCCAAGCCCAATTTCTGGAGGACGTTGACGGCGACGCCCTGGCCCAGTTTGATGAGGCCCAGGAGAAGATGCTCGGTGCCGACAAAATTGTGGTTGAACCGGTCGGCCTCCTTGCGGGCCAGCGCCAGAACCTGCTGCGCCCGCGGCGTGAAATTGTTCATCGAAGATTCTTCACTCATAGCTTTACCTTGCGTCCATTAGTTGCGTTTGTCCAGCGCCGGGCCGCCGCTGGAGGGCGCCTTTGGGTTTGAGCGGCCAACGTGGCGGAGGCGTTCCCGCAACATGTCCGCGCGGATAATGTCGCGCTCATCGGCCGGGAGTTTCTCGGTAAACTGCTTTTGCAGATGCCCCGGCTGCGTCATGATGAACAATTCGTCGATCAAGGCGCGGTCGGCGCCGGGGAACTCTCCCAAATCGACCCCCAGGCGCAACATCGACAGGAGGTTCATCGTCTCCTTGGAGGTGATGCTGTGGGCGTTGGCCAGGATCCCGTAGGCCCGTCCGGTTTGATTGAAGACGAATTTGGGCTTGGTTTCCAGGAGCTTGGCGCGGGAGTTTTCCTCGTGCTCGATGATTTGGAGGAGGACCTTGTTGAGGCGCTCAACGATGTCGGTTTCGACTTCGCCGAGGGTCATCTGATTGGAAACCTGGAACACGTTGCCCAGCGCTTCGGTGCCCTCGCCGTAGAGACCGCGGACGGCCAGGCCGAGTTTATTGACAGAGGCGATGATCTGGTTGATCTGCTCGGCCAGGACCAGGCCGGGAAGATGGAGCATGGCGCTGACACGGATGCCCGTGCCCAGGTTGGTCGGGCAGGCGGTGAGGTAACCCAGATCGGGGCCAAAGGCGTAATCGAGCTTGCGCTCCAACTCCGAATCGACCTGGTCGATGGCGAGCCAAGCCTGGCGCAGTTGCAGGCCGGGACGCAGGGCCTGCATCCGCAAATGGTCCTCTTCATTGATCATCACGCAGAGGGATTCCTCCTTGTTGAGAACCAAACCGCTGCCGACGCCCTTGGCCATGTGCTCGCAACTGATCAGATGGCGCTCCACCAGAATCTGTTTGTCCAAAGGCCCCAGGTTGTCCATCGTCTCGGAAAAAGCGCCCTGCAATTGGGGCAGACTCTCCACGGCAGGCCGGATGATCTCCAACGCGCGAAGACGCTCGGGCTTCTTGGCCCAACCGGGAAACGCCAGACCGCGCAAATTGCGCGCCAGCCGCACGCGGCTGGACAACACGATGCGGTCGTGCGGGCCGGAGCGCCGCGCCGTCTCGGAGGGTGGACTGAGGAATTCGTGGATGGTCATGGCGTCAATTTGGGGGCCAGATGCTCGATTTGGTCCTTGGCTGCTTTGATCTCATCGCGCAGGCTGGCAGCCTGCTCGAAGTCTTCAGCCGTGACCGCCTTTTCCAGTTTCTTCTGCAAATGTTTGAGGCGCTCGCTCAAGTCCCGCGAATGGCGCAACGCGATGGGCACTTTGCCGACGTGTTTGGTGCCTTTGTGCATCGTCTTGAGCAGGCCTTCCAGGCTGTCGGCGAAAGTCTGGTAGCATTGCGAACAACCCAGCCGGCCCGCCTTCTTGAAATCCGCCCCCGTAAACCCGCAATTGGGACACTTGATGTCCTCGCCCCCGGAAGACTGGGCGATTTCCTGCGACGCGCCCAAGCCCAGCAAGAGGTCGGCCAGCGCGAAACCCGCCGACGGATCGTTGACGCCCTTCTTCTTGGCGCACTCCTCGCACAGGTCCACCTTCTGCATCTTGTCACCGACAATCTGCGTGAGGTGAACCTTCGCCGGGTTCTCTTTACAAATCATGCACAACATAACGGTTTAAAGTACCACACAATCGCCAAAATGAGAATGCAATTCCGCGCTCATCCCGCGCGCCGCCTGTTCTTATATCGGCTCCCCGGAAACCTGAGTTAACTTCCGGTATTCCCCCTCCAGTTTCCGCGTCACTGCCCCCGGCTTGCCCGCGCCGATCACTCTGCCGTCGATCTTCACCACCGGAATGATCTCCGCTCCGGTCCCGGTCAAAAAGCACTCGTCCGCGTTGAACATATCGTGCCGCGTCAGATTCGGTTCCCCCACTTCCAGCCCCTGCCCCCGCCCCAGATCCATCACCACGCTCCGGGTGATCCCGTAAAGAGCGCCCGCCGAGAGCGGCGGCGTCAATAACCGGTCGCCCTTGACGATGAAGATGTTGTCCCCGGTGCATTCGGCCACGAAGCCCTCCGCGTTCAGCATGATCGCCTCCTCGCAGCCGCCGTTGAGCGCCTCGATCTTCGCCAGAATGTTGTTCAGGTAATTGAGCGATTTGATCGCCGGGTTGAGCGCGCTGTGCAAATTGCGCGTCGTCGCCACCGTGATGATGTCCAGCCCCCGCTCATAATACTCCGGCGGATAAAGCTGGATTTTGTCGGCGATGATAACGACCGTCGCCCGCGGACATTTGTGCGGATTCAGCCCCAGCGATCCCACGCCGCGCGTGACGAGCAGCCGGATGTAACCGTCGCGCAACTTGCTTTTGCGGCAGGTTTGGACGACGGCCCGGACCATGTCGGCGGGCGGCATCGGGATTTTCAGAAGGATCGACTTGGCCGAACAATAAAGCCGCTCGATATGTTCGGCCAGCTTGAAGACCCGTCCATTATAGGCGCGGATTCCCTCAAAGACGCCGTCCCCATAAAGCAGGCCGTGGTCGAAGACCGAAACCTTCGCCTTGTGCTCGTCGTAATACTTGCCGTCGATATAAATTTTCATCGCTCTGTAAAACGAGGCAAGATACCGCCTGGGAACGCCAGGCGAAAGAAAAATCCGGGCATGGAGGCATGTCACTTTTTTGGCTCATCTCTGTCTTAG
>PLGF01000047.1 GCA_003138485.1 Verrucomicrobiales bacterium
TTATGCAGGCTTGTGCACCCTTGTGCACCCAAAAAAGCGCGGGGGCTGGAGTGCTTCCGCGGGCCAAGCGAGCTTGAGAGCGTTGATAATCAGGGACATACAACGCGGCACTTGGAAGTTTTTGAGCCGTGCCAGGCATAGTGCTCGGCAGGAGTGGTTTTTTGAGAAAAGGGAGCGGCTCCGAGCGTCGCCCTGCCGGGCCGTCTGTGCCAGGGCGAGGCTCCTTCCGAACCGGGCGTGTCCGGCCAGTGCAGTCGCTGGGATTTCAAGTGGACGGCGGATGATTCTCCCTTTCCTGGAGGAGAGAGCCAGCCCGCAAAGCCCACGCGCAAGCGTCTGCCCAATAATTTGTTCACTTGTGCAGCCAATAATCTGTTCACTCCGGGGTGAGGTCGAGCCTCGAAAAACTCTTGAGTCCGTGTCGCTTGATGCGAATGGATTTTCGTTGCTTCCGGCAACGGTTGAACGTAGCATTGCCTGGTTGCATGCCCAGCCGCATCCTGCTTATCAGCGCGAACCGTTGCACGGCGCCGGACCCGGTGTTTCCGCTGGGACTGGCCCACATCAACGCCGCGTTGCGCCGGGCCGGACACCAGACGCGCTGGATCGACCGGCTTTCCAACGCCCAAGGGCTGGGGGAAACGCTTGAGGAATTCCAGCCGGACCTGGTCGGCATTTCCCTGCGGAACATCGATGACGTGATGATCCGCCAGAGGGAGGAGTTTTATGACGAGGTGGCGCCGTTCGTCTCCGCCATCCGCAACCACAGCCAGGCCCCGGTGGTGCTGGGCGGAAGCGGCTTCAGCATTTTTCCCCGCAAGCTTATCGAGCTGACGGGCGCGGACTATGGCATCGCCGGCGAAGGCGAACCGGGCATTCTCGCGCTGGTGGAGGCGTTGAAAAATGGCGGCGATTTGAGCCGGGTGCCCGGCCTGGTGCATCGGCGCGGCGGGAAAATTATGATCAATTCGGCGGCGCCCGGCCCGCTGGATTTGCAGTTGACGCAAGCCGACCGCCCGCCGGAAATCGCCCGGACTTACCTTGCGGCCAGCGACACGCTGAACCTCCAGACGCAGCGCGGGTGCGGTTTTCTCTGCTGCTATTGCACCTATCCGCTGATCGAAGGGGAAACCCACCGGCGCCGCCCGCCGGAAATGGTCGCCGCCGAACTGGAGAATCTCCAGCAGCAAGGAGCCAAGTTCGTCTTCATAGTGGACTCGGTTTTCAATTCCACGCCGCGGCACGTCGCGGAGGTCTGCGAGGCGATTCTGCGCCGGGGCCCAAAAATTTCCTGGGGCTGCTTCCTTCGTCCGCGCGGGCTGACACCGGAGCTGATGGCATTGATGAAGCGCGCGGGGTTGACGCACGTTGAGTTCGGCACGGACAGCTTTTGCGACGTGACGCTCGAGGCTTACAAGAAACATTTTACGTTTGAAGATGTTTTGGAATCGAGCGAGCTGGCGCGAAAAGAGAAGCTCGACTGCTGCCATTTCATCATCTCCGGCGGCCCTGGCGAAACGCCGGCGACGCTCCAGGAAGGATTCGAGAATTCCCTTCGCCTCAAAAACAGCGTCATCACGGCGGTGGTGGGAATGAGGATTTATCCCGGCACGCCGCTCTTCGCGCGGGCCGTGGAGGAGGGGGTCATTGAGGCGGACGCCGACCTGCTGGCGCCAGCCTACTACCTGGCGCCGGGGCTGACAGAGGAGACGATTTTCTCGAAGCTGCGCGAATTCTCACAACGCTGCCCGAGCTGGATCACCGGCGATCCGGCGCCCGGTTATCAGGAATTGATTCAGCGTCTCCGCAAGCGCGGCGTGGTCGGCCCGCTCTGGAGCTACGTGTCCACCGTGCAGCGGCTCTGGCAGCCGGCCTCAAAATGAAACGGCTTCTGCTCATCGCGCCCAACGTCAAGAATAGTCTGATGACGGGCGGCATGATGTTTCGCCTGCCCAACCTGGGCCTCCTGCGGGTCGCCGCGCTCACGCCGCCGGACTGGGAAGTGAAGATCGTGGACGAGAAGATCGAGCCGCTCGATCTCAACCAGCCCGCCGACTTGATCGGCATCACGACAATGACCACGACCGTCAAGCGCGGGTACGAAATCGCGGATCACTTCCGGGGGCGGGGCATCCAGGTGGTGATGGGCGGCATGCATGTTTCCTGCCTGCCGCAGGAGGCGTTGCAACATTGCGACGCGGTGGTTTCGGGCGAGGCCGAGGTTCTCTGGCCGGCGTTGTTGAACGACTTGGAGCGGAACGCGCTCAAGCCCCATTACCGCCACGGAGAAATCTGGCCGCCGCTGGCCGGGCTGCCGCCGAACGATTGGGAATTATTCCGCCCCAAGAAATATCTGCCGATCCATTTCATGGAAACGACGCGTGGCTGCCCGATCGACTGCGAATTCTGCGCCGTCACCAGCGCGTTCGGCGGCCGTTTCCGCAACCGTCCCCAGGATGAGGTGATGGCGGAGCTGAAAACGCTGCGTCCCTTCACCGGCCTGCTGACGCTCAAGAACCTGGTCTTTTTCGTGGACGACAACATCGTGAGCAACCGGGCTTATGCGCGCGAGTTTTTCGCCCGAATCGCGGACATGAATTTGAACTGGTTCGGCCAGGCGTCCGTCAACATCGCCAAGGACGCGGAAATTTTGAAGCTGTGCGAAAAGAGCGGCTGCACCGGCCTGTTCATGGGCTTCGAGACGCTTTCGACCGAAGCCATCAAGTCCATCGGCAAGGGCGTCAACAAGCCTGGGGAGTATCTGGATGTGGCGCGGAAAATCCACGACCACGGCATCGGCATTGACGGCTCGTTCGTCTTCGGATTCGACACGGATGACGCCGGAGCATTTGACCGGACGGTGGAATTTGTCATCAAGGCCCGGCTCGAAGTGGTCTATTTCTCGATCCTCACGCCGTATCCCGGCACGCGCCTGCACAAGCGGCTCAAGGCGGAGGGCCGCATACTGACCGAGGACTGGAATCTTTACGACGCGAACCATGTGGTGTATCGGCCAAAGACGTTCACGCCGGAGGAGCTGCACGAAGGCTACACGCGCGCTCTCAAGGAAGTGTACACGATCCCGTCCATTTTCAAACGGCTGTGGGGAACGACCGCGTGGAAGAACTTTTTTTATCCGATGAACTTCGCGTTTCGGGGCGGCGTTCGGAGGCTGGCGCGCAACCACGGCTGATGATTTCGTGAATGAATCTCTCCTCTAATGCCCCGCCCCTCCAACCGCGGCGCGTCGTCGTCACCGGAGCCGGCATCGTGACGGCGCTGGGGGCGGGCTGGGCAAAAAACGAGGAAGGTTTTCGCGCCGGAAGAACGGCGTTCCGGCGGGTGACGTTATTCGACGTAAGCCGCCAGCGGGTGAAAATGGCGGCGGAAGCCGATCTGCCGGAACGAATGCCCGCGACGCTTCTCAGCCCCCGGCAATCGGCGCGGCTGGACCGCGCCAGCTCCCTGCTCCTGTTGGCATCAGTTGAGGCGTGGCGGCAGGCGGGTTGGGAGCCCTCCGAGGAAATTCCGGTGGTTCTGGGCACGACATCGGGCGGAATGCCGCTGGGAGAGGATTATTTCCGGCAGGCTGTGCGCACGCCACGTCTGCATCGCCGCCAGGCAACGCGCGCCTTTCAGTACCAGGCGCATTCACAGGGACGGATCGTTCTGGACGCCCTTGGCCTTGGCGGGCCGGCGACCCTGATTTCCAACGCCTGCGCTTCCGGGGCCTGCGCGATTGGCCAGGCATGGGAAATGGTCCGCGGCGGCGGGGCGGAGCAAGTATTTGCGGGCGGCTACGACGTTTTGAGCCAGTTGGTTTTTGCCGGTTTCGACGCGTTGCAGGCGTTGTCGCCCACCCGCTGCCGTCCGTTTGACAAGAACCGGGATGGCCTGGCGGTGGGAGAGGGAGCGGCGATGCTCGCGCTTGAGACACTCAACAGCGCCCGGCGGCGCGGCGCGGAAATTCTCGGCGAAATCACCGGCTACGCCATGACCATTGACCGGCATCATCTCACGCAGCCGCACCCGGAAGGAAACGCGGCATTGGCGGCGATGAGCCAGGCGTGCGCCGCCGCGGGGATTACGCCGGCAGAAATTGATTACGTCAACGCCCATGGAACCGGAACCCCGCTCAACGATGGCGCCGAGGCGGCCGCCATCAACCAATGGGCCGGAGCGCGCGCGGCGACACTGCCGGTCAGTTCCACCAAAGCCAGCGTGGGCCATTTGCTGGGGGGCGCCGGAGCGGTGGAAACAGTTGTCTGCCTGATGGCGTTGCGCGGCCAATGGCTCCCGCCCGAGCTGGCGCTGGAAACGCCCGACCCCGCGTGCCGGTTTCCGCTTGTCACGCGGGCGCGCGATGCCCGCCTCGCAACGGCGCTCTCCAATTCGTTCGGATTCGGCGGCATCAACGCCACATTGATCATGCGGAGGTGGGAATGAGCAGGATTTTCGTCAGCGGTTACGGAGCCGTCTCACCCGCTGGGTGGAGCGCCGGGGAATTGCAACGGGTTTTGCGGGATGGAAAATCGCCGCCCATCCAGCCCTTGGACCGGCCCGGATGGGAAAAGCCATTGCGCACCCGCGCGGTGCCCGCGCCGGCGGCGCGACCGTCCTTTCTGGCGCATCCGCGATTGCGGCGCAGCAGCGCGATCACCCATTACGCGGCTGGGGCGTTGTTGGAATCGCTGGCGGGCCTGAGGCCGGATTCGAGCCGCCATGTGGGCCTGATCGTCTGCCTGCAATCGGGCTGCGTGCAGTACACCTATCGTTTTTTTGAAGAGGTGCTGGCCGATCCGGCCACGGCCAGTCCGCTGCTGTTTCCCGAAACCGTATTCGCCGCGCCTGCCAGCCATCTGGCCGCCCTGCTGGAGAACACGCCGCTTGTCACCACGCTCATCGGCGACCCGGCGACCTTTGTCCAGGGCCTGGCGCTGGGCGCGGACTGGCTGCGGCAAAATCGCGTGGATATCGCCGTTGTCGTCGGGAGCGAGGAAATCAACTGGCTGAGGGCCGATGCCCTCTGGCATCTGGAGCACGGGGCGATTATCAGCGGCGGAGCGGGAGCGGTGGCGCTGTGCCGCGAGCCGGAATGGTCCGCCGGCGTGGAATTGGCCTCCGTTACAAAGGCGCAAAGTTATTCCGCACGCAAAAGCCGCATGCAAGCCGCCCGCGCCATGCGGGAAGAATTCAGAATGGCTGAGAATGAATTGCTGTGCGACGGCCTGGGAGACAGCCCGCGCACGGACGCGCCGGAAATCGCGGCGTGGCAGGACTGGACCGGGCCGCGGTTGAGTCCGAAGACAATACTGGGCGAGGGGTTGATGGCGGCCGCGGCGTGGCAATGCGTGGCCGCCTGCGCCGCCGTGGCGGAAAAACGGTTCTCCTCCGCCATCGCCAGCCTGGTTGGCTGCAACCAGCAGGCGATGGGGGTCCGATTTCAGGCTTGCCCCGGC
Source organism: Verrucomicrobiales bacterium (assembly GCA_003138485.1). Lineage (GTDB taxonomy): Bacteria > Verrucomicrobiota > Verrucomicrobiia > Limisphaerales > Palsa-1400 > PLGF01. The sequence continues at coordinate 5,460 of PLGF01000047.1, forward strand.
AGGGAGAAGTCGGACACTCTGTAGGGACGCGAATCATGGAAATCACGACGGCACTCAATCTGGAAATCAAACAGTTGCTAATCGAAAACCTTATGTTGCAGATTAGGGCGGAGGAAATTGGCGACGAGCAGCCCTTGTTCGGCCCCCAAAGCATCGGGCTGGATTCGGTGGATGCGCTGCAACTGGTGGTGGCGCTGGACAAGAAGTACGGCCTCAAAATCCAGGACTCGGACGCCGCAAAGCAGATTCTGCAAAGTGTGCGCACCATTGCCGAGGCGGTTGTCCGGCACGCCGCCAATCCCGGCGCGGCGCTGTGACCGGCTGATCGACCGCCGTGAAATATCCATGACCCAGCCTGTCGCGTTGCCTTTTGCCGCCAAGAAGGATTTTCGCTGGATGATGTTGGCGGCGCTGCTCGCCTTGGGCGGCGGCTGTATGACGGCGCCGGACAAAACTCTGTTTGCCGTCAGCGGCCCCGGCTGGACTGTGCGCCAAGGGCAGGCCATCTGGCGGCCCGGCCCGCGTTATCCCGAACTGGCGGGAGAGATCGTGCTGGCGCAGAATCCCGACGGCCGGGGCAGCCTCCAATTCACCAAGACGCTGCTGCCGGTCGCGCTGGCGCAAACGACCAGGACCAACTGGCTCATCCAGTTTCCGCCGCAGCGGCTGGGATTCGCCGGAAGCGGCACGCCGCCGCAACGGTTCCTGTGGCTGCATCTGGCTGCGGCGCTCAACGGCCAAAGGCTGCCGGAGAAACTCCGTTTCACGCGCTCGCCCGACGGTGGCTGGAGGCTGGAAAACAAAGGCACGGGAGAATTCGTGGAAGGTTTCCTTTCACCGTGAGCAGGCTGTTGAAACGCTGGTGGTGGGCGCCGCTGCTCGCGGCCATTTGCCTGGGCGCGTGGCGGTTGAGCTTTGACGTCGAAATACTGGATTTGCTGCCGCCCGACGAACCGGCTGTGCAAGGGCTGAAACTTTATCAGAAGCATTTCACCGACGCCCGCGAAATGGTCGTCAGCGTGCGCGCAACGGACGCTGAAAAAGCGGAGCGAATCGCCGGAACACTCGCCGAGAAACTGCGCGCCCGGACCAATCTCGTCGCCGGCGCGACGTGGGAGCCGCCCTGGCTGGAACAGCCCGGCCAGCTTGCCGAAATCCTGGCCTGCCTCTGGCTCAACCAGCCGCCGGATGCCTTTGCGGCGCTGACCAACCGGCTGGGGACTGAAAACATCGGAGGCGTGCTCGCCGAAACGCGCCAGGCGCTGGCCACTTCGCTTTCACCCACCGATATCGCCCGCCGGGCGTTCGATCCGCTGAACCTGTTGGACCTGCCCGCGCTCACCAACATCAGCGGGCTTTCGATGGAGCAGGGACAGACGATGTTCGCGTCGGGGGACGGGACGTTCCGACTGCTGTTCGTGGAAGCGCGGCCCGAACTGGGCGGCTACCGCGAATGTTCAAGGTGGCTTCAAGCCATCCAGGACGCGGTGAAGGATATCGAGGCGGACGATACGAATTTCGCGGACGCGAAGATTCATTACACGGGACGCCCGGTGTTCGTCGCGGAGATCGCATCGCAAATGCAGCACGATTTGATCGGATCGGTTACAGGCACGGCCATCGTCATCGCCCTGCTATTCTGGCTGACGCACCGGCGCTGGCTGCCGATGCTGTGGCTGTTGACGCTGTTGCTGTTGATACTGGCCGCGACGCTGGCGCTGGGGGGATTGATACTGGGGGCCATCAGCATCGTGAGCATGGGCTTCGCGGCGGTCCTGCTGGGCCTGGCGGTGGATTACGCGGTGGTCCATTACCAGGAGGCGCTGGCGCATCCGCAGTTGAGCGTGCCGGAAATTCGCCGCGCCATCGCGCCCAGCATCCTTTGGGCGGCCATTACGACCATCAGTGCGTTTCTGGTCCTGAACTTCGGCGGGCTGCCAGGTCTGGCGCAACTGGGTTCGCTTGTCGGCATCGGCGTGGCGCTGGCGGCGCTCGTGATGGTGATGATTTATCTGCCGCCGCTGTTTCCGGGACGGCGCAAAGCACCATCGCCCGCCGCGGCCAACTGGCGGGCATATTTTATTCCGCCGCAACAGGCGCCGGCAGGGGCGGGCACGGCGGCGAACGGACGCCATTGCCGCAAGATTCTGTGGCTGACGGCCGCGCTGGCGGCCGGCGCGGGAGCCATTTTGATATTTCGCCAGCCGGCGCTCGACAAGACCGCTGACGCGCTCAAACCGCAGCACAGCCAGGCGCAAACCACCCTGGACGAAATCACCGCCCAGATGGGTATTCCGCAGGACGCGCTCTGGCTGATCGTATCCGGCAGGAACGAGGAAGACGTGTTCCAACGGCTCACGCTGGCGGAGAAAACCCTCAACGCGGCGCGTAAGCGGAAGATTGTCGGCGAGTTTCTGCTGCCGACGCCCCTGTGGCCGCGGCCGGGCTTTCAAGGTTCCAATCGCGTCACAGCCGCGTGGTTCGCCGGGCAGGAGTCCCGCTTGAGCGAAGCGGCGCTGGCGGCCGGATTCAACACCAACGCGCTCTTTCTCACCCAAGAAATGACGAGGACGTGGTCGTGCGCCGCCGCGGCCACGGGCACGGTCTGGCCGACCAACGACGTCAGCCGATGGCTGCTCAAGCGCTTCGTGGCGCGCGAGGGCGGCCAGTGGCATGTCATGGGGCTGGTTTATCCGGCGGCCGGCCACGTGGATGCGGCGGCGCTGGCGGAGTTATCCGCGGGGCTTGCGCAAAACCAGATATTGCTTTCCGGCTGGAGCCTGCTGGGGGCCACCACGCTCAAGCGCGTGCAGGATAGAATGTGGCGGGTCGTCACGCCGATGGCGCTCCTGGTGCTGACTTCCCTGTGGCTGGCGTTCCGCCGGGCGGCGGAGATTCTGCTGGGCCTCGCCGTGTTGCTGTTAAGCGGCCTTTGCCTGCTGGCGGTCATGGCCGCGGCGGGCTGGACGTGGAACTTGCTGAACCTGATGTCCGTGCCGCTGCTCCTGGGAACGGGCGTGGATTACGGCATCTTCATGCAATTGGCGCTCCGGCGGTACGGCGGCGACCTTGTCATGGCGCGCCGCTCCATCGGGCGGGCGCTGCTGCTGTGCGGCGGCACCGCGATTGCCGGGTTCGGCTCGCTGGCGTGGTCGGGCAACGCCGGAATGGCCGGCCTGGGAAAAATCTGCGCAACCGGCATCGCGGCCAATATGTTGATTTCAATTTTCCTGCTCCCGGCGTGGTGGCTCCAGTGCGGCGCCCATCCCGGAGCGCGGAGCGCGGACTTGAAAAGAGGCAGCGGGCCGTCGGTTTTTTACCGCGTGTGGCTGTGGAAAATGGGACTGGCGTGCGTTCGCGTTTTGCCGGACTTCGCGCTGAAAGCGATTTGCATGACCGTGGCGGAGGTTTACTACCGGCTGCACCGCAAGCGGCGCGAAACGGTCGTGGGGAACCTGCTTCCGGTGGTCGGCCACGACCGGCGGCAGGCGGAAGAGAAAGCGCATGAACTCTTCCACCGGTTCGCCCTGAAACTGGCGGAGCTATGGCGTTTTGAAAGCGGCATATCGATGGATCGCTGGCTGACGGCGGGAACGGACTGGGGGATTCTGGAAGCAGCCTGCGCGCGCAAACGCGGCGTGCTGCTGCTGACGCCGCACCTGGGAAACTGGGAACTGGGCGGGGCCTTGCTGGCGCGGCGCGGAATAAAAATCATGGTGCTCACGCAGGCGGAACCCAGCGCCGGGCTGACAGAGTTGCGCCGGGCCTCGCGCGCCCGGTGGGGCATCGGGACGCTGGTCATCGGCAGCGACGGCTTTGATTTTGTCGAGGTGATCCGGCGACTGCAGGACGGCGAAAACATCGCCCTGCTCATTGACCGCCCGCCGGAAGCCAAGGCTGTGACGGTGGAGCTGTTCGGCCAGCGGTTCCGCGCGTCCGTGGCCGCGGCGGAACTGGCGCGCGCTTCGGGCTGCGCGTTGCTCGGCGTGGTGGTCGCCCGCGAAGGGACCGGTTATGCCGCGCGAATACTCCCGGAGTTTGCCTATGACCGCGCATCGCTGGGAAGCCGCGAGAGCCGGCAAAAACTGACCCAGGACATCATGGCGGCTTTCGAGCCTGAAATCCGCCGTTACCCTGAGCAGTGGTTTCACTTCGTTCCAGTTTGGCTGGGAACAGACGGCCCTGATCGCTGAGGGTCAGTTGTACCCCCGATCCTCATCGAAACGGGGGCGTCCTTCACCGAACAGGCGAGGCCGGTGGCCGGACGGCGCTCCTGCCGGGCCGCATGCCAGGCACCGCTCAAAAACTTCCATGTTCCAATTTGCATGTCCTTGATTATCAATGATCTCAAGCTCCCCTGGCCCGCGGAAGAACTCCAGCCCCCGCGCTTTTTTGGGTGCACAAGGGTGCATAAGCCTGCATAAACCGCCCAAAATCCCCGCGCCGCGAGGCGCAGAGGAAGGCATTTAACCACGGATTTCTTGGATGGACACGGATGAGAAGTCTTTATCCGTGTTAATCCGAGAAATCCGTGGTTAAAAACTTTTTGTTCAGCGTCCGGCGGGCCGGAAACGGGGTCGGCGCTCCGCACACCAAGCCGGGGGCTTCCCCGGCCCCTGCAAACTCCCTTGCGCCGCAAAACCACCGTAATTAGGCGTAATTTACCGTAATTTTTTAACCACGTCCGCCTTCGCGGCATGCGCTACGGCGCGACAAGGATGGACATGTCCCCCCTGGCACGGCTCCGGCCCGACAAGGATGGAAAAGGATGGACACGGATAAAGAAATCCCATCCGTGTGAATCCGTGAAATCCGTGGTTAACTCCCTTTTTTTCAATGGCTTACGGCGCACAGCGCGCGTGACGGTTCACGCCACGCAC
>PLGF01000127.1 GCA_003138485.1 Verrucomicrobiales bacterium
GCCGGGATAAAAATCAATAATATACGTTTATGCGGGACCTCTGCCACACGAGAAAAACTACAAATGTTAAATGTTTAACTACGGCCCCAATTGGCCGCAATTGGCCGTTTATATTGCGGCAAGCCTGCCGCAACGGACTGACGGCGGGGTGTGTGACACACACGAAATGACTTTGCTCCATAATCCAAATTGTCTGCCCGGACAATTGGCTCAAATGGCTCATTCGCAAACAAGCCGTCACGCTCCGCTCAATCTGGGGCTGAAATTGGATGCGGGGCTTGACTATTGTCCGAAAAGAGCATACATATTTCTGACAATAGGTTTGAAATGAATGTAACAAATCCAATAGATCAAGCGATGCTCGCACGAATCAAAACGCGCGGGGATGGCTGGGTTTTCGCGCCAACCGACTTTGTTGACCTTGGCACGCGGCCCGCAGTGGACAAGGCGCTATCACGGATGGCGGCAACCGGAGTGATCCGCCGGGTTTCTCGCGGGTTGTATGATGTGCCCCGGCAGCATTCCATCGTAGGAACGACCGCGCCGAGCGTGGACAAGACCGCCCGTGCCCTGGCGGGCAAAGCGGGTGCGCGACTGCAACCGACCGGAGCGTATGCCGCCAACCTGCTGGGGCTGTCCGACCAAGTGCCCGCCAAAGTCGTTTTTTTGACAGACGGACGGAGCAAGCGAATCAAGCTTGGGAAATTGGACATCGTACTAAAACAGACTTCGCCGCGAACGATGGCGACCGCCGGAAAGATCAGCGGCTTGGTGATTCAGGCATTGCGTTATCTCGGCAAGACGCATGTCAATGACAACACGGTAAAACGTCTGGAACGCAAATTATCCGCAGACGACCGGAAGCAATTGCTGGCCGATCTTGCTTTCGCCCCGACTTGGATTGGCAATATCATGCGACGCCTGGCGACTGAGTTGTGAATTATGGACGACTTCGCAAAATTGAGCGCCGAGGAACGGCGGATTTTCTTTGAGGGAACATCTGGACCGAAAAACATGGAGGCGCAAATTGTCGAGAAAGACTTTTGGGTCTGTTGGACGTTGAAGGAGTTGTTCCGACTGCCTGAGATTGGAGAGCACCTCATTTTCAAAGGCGGCACGTCGCTGTCAAAGGTGTTCAAGGTCATCGAGCGATTTTCCGAGGACATTGACGTTTCGATTGACCGGAGCTATCTCGGCTTCGGCGGCGCGAACGAGCCGGAAGCGGGCGCGAGCAACAAGGAGAAGCAACGGCGCATTGAAGCGCTCAAAGCCGCGTGCCAGCGCAAAATCGGAGGCGACCTGCTGACTGCATTACAAGCCGCCATCAAATCAAAGGTTCGCCATGACGAAACATGGTCGCTGCGCTCCGACGAGGACGACCCGGACATGCAGACTTTGTTGTTCGAATATCCAACGAGTTTTGCGCCGGACACGGCCGCCTACATCCGACGAGCAGTAAAAATCGAAATGGGGGCGCGGGCCGACCACTGGCCAAGCGAAACGAAGACGATCACTCCGTATGTTGCGGAAAAGTTTCCAACAGGATTTCGCGAGCCGAAGTGCGCGCTGAAAGTTTTGTCGGTGGAACGAACCTTTTGGGAGAAGGCGACAATTCTACACGCCGAGTTTCATCGCCCGGCGGACAAGGCGATGCCGGAGCGCTTTTCGCGACACTACGGCGACTTCTACGAGTTGATTCATAAAGGCGTGTCAAAAACAGCAACCATAAAACTGGACTTGCTGGCGCGAGTGGCCCAGCACAAAAGTCTGTTCTTCAAATCCTCCTGGGCGAAGTATGGCGAAGCGGCCAAAGGAACATTGCGAGTCGTGCCTCCAGAGCACCGACTGAAAGCCTTGCGAGAGGACCATCAAAAGATGCAGCAAATGTTTTTCGGTGAGCCGCCCGAATTTGACAAAATCATCGCGCTCCTGAATCAATGGGAGTCCGAATTCAACCAGGAATAATTTATGGCGATTTCCAACCGCGAACGCAGTAGGGCTTATACGCTCATTGAGTTGCTGGCCGTCATATTCATAATTGGATTTGCCACTGCGGTGTTTGAGGTGGTTCGTGGGAAACACGGTCAGGGACCGGCAGTGGTGGCTTGCGTGCTGGCATTGTTTGTTGGCATATTTTTGGTCTTCCTTTTTTATCGTTGGACTTGGAGGCGAAATAAACAACAACTCACCCGGCTGCGTGAAAAACACCGCAACATCTATCAGGTCAAGGCATTGCCCACCGATGCCAAGAGTATTGTTAAACCGGAAGGGGCGGAAATACAAATCGGCGATTATGGGTGGGATGCCCGCCCCACCCGTCGGGATGGCTTGATCCATTTGCAAGGTCTGACAGCGCGATGGCAAGTGGTTTGGCACGCCGGATTTCGCGAAGACCAAATTGAAAAAGTTGCTGCGAAGCCCGCTTCGCAATATGACTATTGGACTCCCTATTGGGCGAAATCGCCACCACCGCCGCCGTGTCCGTTTCCAGTTCGGGAACGAAATACGCCCACTATGGGGCTACCCCACCATTCCGGCCATTATTTTGAAAATTATCCTTCTCAGTGCTATCAATCCCCAAAAGACATACCCTAACCCGATTTGATCACAAGGCATAGTCCCATGATTGCAGAACCTAACCCGACATAAACCCGACAAACNNTTGGGGTCGTACTTAAACATTTAACATTTCGCTTAACGCGGGTTGTGGGCCGGCTTTTGGCGGCTTAAATGGACGGCGGTGAGGGTTTCCCGGGTTGGAAAGGTGAAGGTTTTTGTCTCGCACCGGGCGGTTTGGCTCGGCCAGAATTCAGATGATGTCTGAGGTAATCCACATTGCGGCGTCGCCGATTCATGGGCGGGGCGGGTTCGCCAGCGCGCGGCTGGCGGCGGGGACGCGGGTGATTGAGTACGTCGGGGAGAGGATCACGAAGGCGGAATCGGCGCGGCGTTGCGAGGCGGAGAACTGGTTCATTTTCGGGTTGGACGACGAGTTTGATCTGGATGGGAACGTGGAGTGGAACGCGGCGCGGTTTCTGAATCATAGTTGCGAGCCGAATTGCGAGGCGGTGTTCGAGGAGGGGCGGGTCTGGATTGTGGCGTTGCGGGAGATTGAGTCGGGGGAGGAGGTCACGTTCAATTACGGGTATGATTTGGAGAATTACCGGGAGCATCGCTGCCATTGCGGGGCGCGGTCGTGCGCGGGTTACATCGTGGCGGCGGAGCTTCTGCCGCATTTGAGGAGGAATTCGTGAATTTCGGCGGCGGGGTTTTGGGCGGCCAGTTCCAAGGGGGATTCGTGGAACCAATCGCGGGGGAGATGGCTGGCGTAGGGTTCCTGAAGGAAGCGGCTGCATAGGAGGGCAATGACGCCGCGGTCGGTTTCGCTGCGAATCAAGCGTCCGGCGGCCTGGATGACGCGGGTCATGCCCGGCTGCAAATAGGCGTATTCGAAGCCGGCCTGGTCGGTGTGGTCGAAGTGGCGGCGCAGGAGTTCGCGCTCGAAGGAAACCTGGGGGAGGGCGGGCGAGACAATATAGACGCCGCTGAGGAGTTCACCGGGATAATCGACGCCCTCGGCGTACATGCCGCCCAGAACGGCGAAGAGGACCACGCCTTGCGGCGGGGCGGTGGCCAGGGATTGGAAGATGGCGTCTCGTTCCTGTTCGCCCAGGCCGGGCCGTTGGACGACGAGGGCGGAGCGGAGGGGCGGCATTTTTTCGGCGACTTGCTGGAGGAATTTGTAACTGGGGAACAGAACCAGGACGTTGCCTTGTTGCGCGGCGGACATTTCTCCAATGAGGCTGGCGATGGCGCCGAAGTGGCGGGCGCGGGCGGCAAAGGTCGTTTGCACTTGCGGGAGGATCATTACTTTGCGGTTCTCCGGCGGGAAGGGCGGAGGCAGGGCCAGGGCGCGGGCGCGGTCTTTCTCCAGGCCCAGGAGACGGCGGGTGACGGCGATGGGGGAGAGCGTGGCGGAGAAAAGAATGGCCGCGGAGGCGGCGCGGAATATGGGGGCCAGCGCGCCGGCGGGGTCCAGGCAGATGAGCGCCAGGCGAATGCCGTCGGGGCGTTTTTCCACGACGCAGGCGAAGCCGGGGCCGAAGAGATTGAGAATGGCGATGAAGCGCTGCCAGGCGAAATGGAGGTCCACGATCGGGTCTTCGGGAAGGGCGAGTTTGACTTCGCGTTTCCAGGAGAGGTAACGGACGAATTCCGGTTCCCACTCCTTCCACAATTCGCGCAGGGAGGGCGCCGGCGGCTGGACTTCGCCAATGGTTTCGGTGTTTTCCAGGCCGCTGGCGGTTTCCCGGAGCAGGGCGGCCGCGCTGTCCACGATCCGGGCGAGAGCCTCGAACAAGGCGCCGGCCTGGAACAGGAGGCGTCCGGCCACGTCGCGGAAGGATTGCTCCAACAATTCCGGCGAGAAGATTTGGCGGGCGCGGTCCGGCAGGTTGTGGGCCTCATCGATCAGGAGGATGGCCGCGGCAAGGCCGTCGCGGTCCAGGTGGCTCAAGGCGGCGCCGGGGTCAAAGACGTAGTTGTAATCGGCCACGAGGGCGTCGGCGCCGCGGGCCAGCTCCAGTTGGACCTCGAAGGGGCAGACTTGTTCGCGTTTGGCGGCGGTGAACACGGTATCGGGATCGGAATGGGAGTGGGCCTGGCGGAGGCGGTCCAGGAGATGGGACCGCTCCATTTTGCCGGGGTAATCCCTGGCGAACGGGCAAAAATCTTCGTGACAGAGGACGCGGTCGTTGGCGCACATCTTCTCCTTGGCGCGGATTTGGGCGGTGCGGAAGACGGCGTCGGTATTCAAGGCGCGCAGGACGGAGACCGCCATTTTTTGCTGGAGGGTCTTGGAGGTGAGAAAGACGACCTGGCGGCCGGTGGCCAGGCCATGCGCCAGGGCGGGGAAAAGAGCGGCGGCGGTTTTGCCGGAGCCGGTCGGCGCTTCGGCAAGGAGGTGATCGCCGGCGTCGAGGGCCTGGCGAACTGCGTCAATCATAAGCTTCTGGCCCGGCCGGGGCCGCGGGTGAGGAAAGGCGAGGGTGCCGGCGGCGGCGGCTTTCTGGCGCAGGAGCGCGGCCTGGGCCTTGCAGATGGCCAGCAATTGGGCCAGGCGGCGGCGCAGGTCAGCGTCGATGGAGGATTCGTCATAGGGGACGGCGACGGCGAATTCCGCGGCGGTGGCGAGGTCGAGGTAAATGAGGGCGCCGGAGACCGGGGAGTGACCCAAGCGGCGCCAGAGGTGGCAATAGAGCAGGAGCTGGCGCTGGTGGCGGTCAAAGGCGGCGTCGGCGCGGCGCGCGTCGGCGGAGGGGAGATAGGAGGATTTGAATTCTTCAATGAGCCAGGAGCCGTCGGCGTCCTGAACGCAACCGTCGAGGCGGCCGGAGATGAGGGCGGTGCAGTCTTCGACGGGCCAGGAGGAATCGAGAGGGACCTCGCGGCGGTATTGGGGCCGCGCCTGGCAGCGGGCTTGGAGGACGCGGGCGTGCAATTCGGAGCCGAGGCCGAGGCGATGCCAGCCTTCGCCGCGCTCGAAGCCGATGCGCTTGAAGCCGGCGGTCTCGGCCAATTCGCGGACGGAAACGCGCAGGACTTTGGCTGTGGAGTCGAATGTCAACGCCCCATTTTCCCACGCGGGCGGCAAAGCGCAAATTGCAATTTCCCTCGACAATGGCGGAGCGGCGTTGGAAGGATGAGGACATGGCGGAAATTGTATTCAAACATCAGCACCGGATCATTTACGCGGAATGCACGGTGGGCAACCACGTCTATTACGCGCGCTACCTGGATATGCTGGAGGAGGCGCGCGGGGAATTTTTCCGGCAGACGGGCAAGCCCCTGCGGCTGTGGCAGGAGAGCGGGACGGCCTTTCCGGTGATCGGCGCGCGGATCGATTTCAAGGGGCCGGCGCGCTATGACGATGTGGTGACGATTGAATTGTGGGTCAACGAGATGAGGGGCGTTCGTCTGAACATCGGATTTCGGATTGCGCATCCCGGCGGCGGGTTGCTGGCGGAAGGGGAGACGCGGCACGTCTGCGCGAGCCTGGAAGAGAAACCGCAACGCCTGCCAAAGGAACTGATGGAGCAGCTCAAGCCGTATGTGAGATTGGAAAGCGAAGTCCGGTGAGAGAAACAGCACGAACCGAACACCATTGCCCAGCTTCGCCAATCCGACTGAAACGATTTTGGCTTTGAATGAAGAACACGAATCTGGCATCGAGCAGGAATCTTATGAGCGATCAACCACCAGTTCCCGCGGCCGACAACACATTCGAGCGCATCAAGCGCGTGAGCCCGGAAGGAAATGAATCATGGTCGGCACGCGACCTTGCGCGAACGCTGGAATATGCCGTCTTCCGAAACTTTCAGCCAGTAATCGAGAAGGCGAAAGAGGCGTGCGTCAAAAGCGGTCATTTGATTGCCGACCATTTTGCGGAAATGCGCAATAGGGGCGGCATCGGTTCGGGCGCGCAGCGCGAACTCGAGGATTGGGCGCTCTCCCGTTACGCCTGTTATCTTGTCATCCAAAGCGCCGATCCAAGCAAACCGCTTGTCGCCTTGGGCCAGACTTAATAGATTCACCACCAAGTGGGGCGCAAGGTCCGCCAGACCATCCGCGAGTTGGGCGGGACGATGCCGGAGAATCTGCCCGTGGCCGAGAGCATCAAAAAAGTCGAAATCCGCGAGAAAAAGCGGCTGAAGGCCGGGCAGAAAAGATCGTTGCCAAACCCGGGAGGTGGTTTATTGGGAGAGCTTGAACGACCTATCTGATGATGTCGGCTAATGCGTGATTCCCAAAATCAGCCAGGCATTCCTGGCGACGGGAATCTGGCCGGATTTCAACCTCCGGCGAATCCGCTCGGCGAATCCGCTTGCCCCTGGCGCGGAAGCGTGCGAAACAGATGGTTGACGATAGGTCGCGAGTGGAAGGGTGGCTGAGTGGTTGAAGGCACCTGACTCGAAATCAGGCTTAGGGGAAACCCTAACGTGGGTTCGAATCCCACCCCTTCCGCCATTTTGTGAGGTTGAGCTGTTATGACGAAAGAATGACGAAGCCCGAATGACTAAAGCGGCCATTTCGTCATTAAGTCATTTGGAAATTCTTTCGTCATTGGAGCTTAGACATTCGTCATTTTCCCCCGGTGTATTGTGGTTTCACCCGTTGACGGCGCATGCCTATGTTCCCAAAGTGGGATGCGACGCCGGCGAACGGGAGTCCGCGGGGCGGTTTGACAGTTGGGCGGAGCGTTCGTACGCTGGGGGGAGATGTTTGAATTGTGCGCCCCGTATCAACCGGCCGGTGATCAGCCGCAGGCCATCGAGAAGCTGGCGGAGGGGGTGCTGGCCGGAGCGGCGCATCAAACGCTGGTGGGAGTGACCGGATCGGGCAAGACGTTCACGGTGGCCAACGTCATCCAGCGCGTCAACAGGCCCACACTGGTCATCTCCCATAACAAGACGCTGGCGGCCCAGCTCTACGCGGAATTCAAGGCGTTCTTCCCGCGCAACGCGGTCGAGTACTTTGTCAGTTACTTCGATTACTACCAGCCGGAGGCCTACATTCCGCGCACGGACACTTTCATCGAGAAGGATTCGAGCATCAACGAGGAGATTGAGCGGCTGCGGCTTTCGACCATGAGTTCGCTGCTGACGCGGCGCGACGTGATTGTCGTGGCCAGCGTTTCGTGCATCTACGGGATCGGCAGCAAGGAGAATTACGAGGCGCTGATCGAGCATGTGCGCGCGGGCATGGCGCTCTCGCGTGATCAATTGCTCAGCCGCCTGGTGGATTTGCAGTACGCCCGCAATGACATCGCCTTCGAGCGCGGACAGTTCCGCGTCCGCGGCGACGTGGTGGAGTTGAGGCCGTCGGGGACGGAAGACGGGCTGCGGCTGGAGTTTTTCGGAGAGGAGATTGAGAGGCTGACGCGATTCGATCCGCTGACGGGAGAGAAGAGCGAGACGCTGGAGTCGGTGATTATATTTCCGGCCAAGCAATTCGTGACGCCGGAGCCGCAGATCAAGCGGGCGGTGCTGGCGATCCGCGAGGAACTGGGCGACCGGATTGCCTGGTTCGAGGGGCGGGGCAAATTGCTGGAGGCGCAGCGGATCAAGATGCGGACCGAGTACGATCTGGAGATGATGGAGGAAATGGGGTTCTGCTCGGGCATAGAGAATTATTCGCGCCATCTGGCGGGACGTCCGCCCGGCTCGCGCCCGGGCACGCTGCTGGATTTTTTTCCGTCGGATTATCTGCTGGTGGTGGACGAATCGCACGCGACGGTGCCGCAAATCGGCGGGATGCACGCGGGGGACCGTTCGCGCAAGACGGTGCTGGTCGAGCACGGCTTCCGCCTGCCCAGCGCGCTGGACAACCGGCCGCTGGATTTCGCGGAATTTCAATCGTTGCAGAAGCAAACCATTTACCTCAGCGCCACTCCGTCGGATAGGGAGATCGCGTGGTCGCAAGGCGCGGTGGTCGAGCAAATCGCGCGGCCCACCGGGTTGATCGATCCGAAGGTGACGGTCAAACCGCTGGCCGGGCAGATCGACGACCTGATTGAGGAGGTGCGCCGGCGCACGGAGGCCGGAGAGCGAACCTTGGTCACGACGCTGACGAAGCGGTCCGCCGAGGAGTTGACCGATTACCTGCGAGGACTGGGCATCAACGTGCGCTACCTGCACAGCGAGATCGACGCCATCGAACGGGTCGAGGTGCTGCGGGCGCTGCGGAAAGGGGAATTCGACGTGCTGGTGGGGATCAATTTGTTGCGGGAGGGTTTGGACCTGCCGGAGGTGTCCCTGGTGGCGATCCTGGACGCGGACAAGGAGGGATATTTGCGGAGCGCGACCAGCCTGATCCAGACGGCTGGGCGCGCGGCGCGGCATCTGCACGGCGAGGTGATTCTCTACGCGGCGGTGATGACGCAGAGCATCCAGAAGTTTCTGGCGGTGTGCGAATACCGGCGCGCCCGGCAACTGGCCTACAACCGGGAGCACAACATCACGCCGCGGAGCGTCAGCCGCGCGGTGGAGGAGAGCCTGGCGGTGTATCAAAGCACGCGGCGGAAGGCGGCGTTCCTGTTGAACGAGGTGGGGGGAAATTTCGACGTGACAGAAACGCTGCGCGGCCTTCAGGAGGAAATGGTGGAGGCCGCCAACCATCTGCAATTCGAGAAGGCCGCCCTGCTGCGCGACCAAATCCGCGAATTGAAACGCACCTTCGGCGACGCGGCCCCGGCGGGGGGCGCTCCCGTACCCGAGGTCCGCTATGCGCCGGCCAAAAGGGCGAAAACAACGGGAGCGGGCGCAAGCCGCCGAAAGCGCCCGTCCGCGCTTTAATTCATTTCCATTTTATGTTGCAGCCGATGCTGGGCGTCTGGCGGGCTGGCGCCAGCTTTCCCGCCAGCACCGCGTCCAGGGCGGCGCGTAAATCGGCGCCCGTCACCGGCCGTCCGTTGCCGGGACGGCTGTCGTCGAATTGTCCGCGATAGGCCAGATTGCGGTTGTTGTCGAATAGAAATATGTCCGGCGTGCAGGCGGCGTGGAAGGCGCGCGCCACGGCCTGCGATTCATCGTACAGGTAGGGGAAGGTGTAGCCGGCCGCCCGGGCTTCCAGCGCCATTTTATCCGGGCTGTCGGCGGGATAGTTCCTGGCGTCGTTGGAGTTGATGGCGACGATGGCGGCGCGGCGCTGGTAGTCCCGGCCAAATTGCGCCAGGCCGGCGCGGATGTGCTGGACGTAGGGGCAATGATTGCAAATAAACAGGACGACCAGCGCCGGGGCGGACGCGAAATCGGCAAGCGAGACCAGATTGCCGGCGGTGTCCGGAAGCCGGAAATCCGGCGCCGGCGTTCCGAGCGGCAGCATGTTGGACGGAGTTAATGACATGCGGGCAATCTACCGCAACGCCGGGAGGCTTTCAAAAAAGAACTTCAAAGGCCAAATCCGATCTGGCGCGAATCTGTTTTTTGTGACTGGCTCGCCCCCACCCCACCACTTATAAATCAACCTTTTTATCGATAAAAGTCATTTTTTCCCATTGACATGGTGAATTATTCAAGTATAACCTTGATTTATTAAATGAAAAATCTGTCTGGAGCCGGCAAGAAACTGATCACGCGCTGCCCTTTTTGCGGCGATGATCTGGCCATTGCGCGGCTTTTGTGCTGTGGATGCAAGACCCAGATTGATTCGGAATTGCAGATTCCGCTGTTCTTCCGGCTGCCGCCGGATTTGCAGGAGTTCGTCATGATTTTCCTGCGGTGCCAGGGGAAAATCCGGGATATGGAAAAGGAATTGGGGATTTCGTATCCAACGGTCTGCAAACGGCTTGATCTGGTCAACGAACTTTTGGGCAACAAGGGGCCGCCGGTCAACCGCACTCAAATCCTCGAACAACTCGAGCGGGGAGAAATCTCCGTGCAAGAAGCAACGCAACTATTGAAAGAAAGAATCGTATGACTCACCCTGTTGGCATTTCCGTCGTCCTCATGGCCGCCATTACCTTGGTTGTGATGGTGATATTGTTGGTCGCGAACATCTACGGCCGCTATCTGCGCGTTTCACGCTCGAAAGGCGCTCTGGTGATGCTCGCTTGCTTTATCGGCTCCGTCGTACTCGGCTATTTCCGGGTCAATCAATTCGAGGGCCATGGCCTGGAAGATAAAGATGTTCTCTCGATCTGTTTTGCATCCCTCCTTGCGTGGGCTGCAATTCCTTTTCTCGCCAAACTCTATCTGACATGGATTGCCGGCGCCGTGACGGATGCGGAGAAAACCCCCGGCATCGAAGGCATCCGCGCCTGGTTGCGCGGCGGCAATCTTCTCTGCGTCGTCCTGATTTCGTTCTGTCTTTGGCTGGGTTTCGGATATTCCTCCTGGATGCCCTTGGTGCTGATGCTGATGGCGTTGCTGGCGTTTCCCGTTTTGAACCTGGCGATGGACACAACCACCCCGCAAACATCCCCGGCGGCGGGTGACAGCCTTTCACCGGAACGCGAGCGTGTTCTTAAAATGCTGGATGACGGCAAAATCACCGCGCAGGAAAGCGCCGAATTGCTCAATGCGCTGGGCCACTCTGCCCAGGCGCGCGCGCCGCAATCCGCCCCCCCGGCTCCGCATCGCAAGATGGTGTGGGTTGGCGCGGCACTGCTGATCGTCGGTTTCTTCTTTCCCTGGTTTGTCATCAAGACCGGTGATGCTCAAGAAGCCATGAACAACATGAACAACATGATGAGACAGATGCCAGGGATTCAAGGCATGCCGATGCCCAATATCAGCGGGATGTTGCCCCAGGGCATGACAATTTCTGTTGCGGCCGGCGATATTGCGCACGGACTCGGCTGGTGCGTCCTGCTTCTTGGCATTGCAGCGGCGGTGCTGCCTTTTGTGGCCGCAAATCTGGATTCACAAACCTGTCAAAAAATCTCTCTCATTGTCCTGGGCGCCGGGGCGATCATTCTTATTTACTTGCTCACACAGGACATTCGATTTGCCAGCATCGGAATCCTTCTTGCGCTTGCCGGATACGCGCTTGAATTCGCCGGCGTCGTGAAAGCGCGGCGGCTTGATTGGGTGGGACGGTGAGGAGATTAAGAATTTAAGCGGATTTTTCGATAAAACTTGCTCAAATCCACAGAATTGACGATATTACGACCATGATTATCGAATTTCGCGTTCAAAACTATCGCTCCTTCCGCAAGGAACAGACGTTGAGTTTTGTGGCGAGCAATTACGACAAGTCGCTGCCGGAGAACATCATCGCGCCAGAATTGCCAGGATTACCTGATCTTCGGCTTGTCAAAGCTGTGGCTCTCTACGGGCCGAATGCGGGCGGCAAAACGAATGTCCTGGTGGCGTTGAGCTTTCTAAAATGGCTTGTGATCGAGTCTGCCAGTGGCCAGAAGCCTGATGCCATGTTGCCTGTTCAGCCATTCGCGTTGGATAAGGAGTCGCCAGGACAACCGACGATGCTGCATCTAACATTTGTGGTCGACAAGGTGCGCTACGAATTGGCTGTGGCGGTGACCAAAGAGCGCGTGGTGCAGGAACGGTTGGTGGCCTACCCGAACGGTCACGCCCAAATTTGGTATGATCGTGTGTGGAATGAGGAGACCAAGTCGTACGAGTGGTCGGGCGATGCCGCGACCGATTTTAAGCGCGATCCAGACATCGTGGAAAAGACCCGTCCGAATACCTTGTTTCTTTCCGCCGCCGCACAATGGAACAACGCCCAAGTTGCTCCTTTATACACATGGTTCGCGAGCAAACTGCTTTTCCTTCAGTTGGGACCGGAGCAGTTGCTCCTCAACGAATACGTCTACACGGCGCAAACGGTGAGCAGTTCGAGCGACGCGGGCAAACTCATAACGGACCTTTTGCAATCGGCAGATTTTGGCGTCAAAAATATTTCCGCCGTCGATGAAAGCAGGACAGAAAGGGCGATTAAGACTTTTGGAGCGTTAAAGACCTTTGTGCGTGAGGCAGGAGTTCCTGCCAACACAATGCCAGAAAAGGCCTGGCGGGTTACTTTCCAGCACGAAGGCAAAGATGGTGAACTATTTCCAATCGAATGGGGGGAAGCATCTGCAGGAACGCAACGGTTTTTTACCATTTTAGGCCCGTGGCTTTCCGTCGCCCTGTACAACCAAGTGCTCTGTGTGGACGAGTTGGACACGAGCTTGCATCCGTCTCTGGCGGCGGAGCTGTTGCGCCTGTTCTTTCAACGCGCCAGCGGCAAGGACGGCTCTCAAGTGATCTTCACCACCCATAATCCCCTCCTTCTGGACATGACGATCTTGCGCCGTGACCAGATTTGGTTCGTGGACAAAAGCCAGGAAGGGGAGTCGTTTCTTTATCCGCTCACAGACTACAAGCCGCGCGCCGACGAGTCATTGGTGCGCGGCTACTTGTCCGGTCGTTATGGAGCCGTGCCTTTCATTCCGCGAGGATTGACCGCGGGCGCGGAAGACGAGCCGGCAAATCAAACGGAGAACGTTCCCCATGCCGGCTAAACCCGGCCCCTTGCGGCCGCACGAGGAACGGCGGAGTTACAAGCGCGCCGAGTCGTTGCCGGATGTCCCTGGCCGGCCAGACTTGGGCGACAGCTTTCTCATTGTCACGGAGGGCGAAGTCACCGAGAAGCTGTATTTCGAGTCCCTGCGCGCGAGATTGCGGCTGAAGGCGGCAACCGTGCGTGTTGTGCATCCCGGTTGCACCGACGCCGTTGGTTTGGTTCAAGCCGCTGTCCACCTGAGGGACGAACCGCCGCAACGCCGTTCGCGAGGCGAACTCGGCAACCGGGACATCGAGAAGTTCGATCACGTTTGGGTCGTGTTTGATACGGATATTCCTAACCGTCAGGACCAACTGGCCCCGGCGCTCGAGTTGGCGCGCAGCGAGGGAATTAAAGCTGCTCTTTCAACGCCGAGCGTGGAGCTTTGGCTACTTCTGCATTTTCGGGACCGTCCCGGCGCATTTCTTGACAGCGATGCCGCCGAGCGAGCGGTTGCGAAAGCGTGGGGGCAAAGATACGACAAGAGTGAAAACACTTTCCGGCTTCTCTGGCCACGGCTGAGTCTCGAGATTGCCCAGGCCGTTCACCGGGCGGGCCAAACTCGGCAATTTCACAAGGCGTCAGGCGCTTCGTTTCCGCCAAATCCATCGACGGATGCCGACTTGTTGGTTCTCGCCATGAACGCGGCGGTCCAGGCTCATTTGCGGATTATTTGAAGGCGCGCGGGGCATGGGGTTTTCCGAATGCGTCTAGCGCGAAATTGTAACAGGCGGCGGCAAAATAGTTCTTGCTTTCGGCGAGCAGGGAGTCAAGTGTGGAAGGCAGTTCTTTGAGATAGCCGGAACGGGTCGGCCCGCTCTGGCGTTGAGCCTTCGCATTTACGAATTTGCGTTGCGAGGACTCGAATCCCGTTTCTAAAACACAGCGACAAAAAGTTAGAAGCATTCACAGGCGGAAATTCGCCTCGACGCGCGGCAATCGCGCGTCCTGGCGCGTTTTCTGCCTGGGCCGCGTCGCTGTGGCCTTGAAACGGGGGCGTGCTGGGGCGCGCCTCTCGCTTTCCAAGGTGTTGAAAGGGTTTCGAGTCCGGGCAAAAGTTCCGGAAGAAAAGTGAATATTCAACAAAAACTTAAGACTATGAAAGGCTCTCAAATGACACGTCAGATCATAGCGGTTTCTCTGGGCTGTCTTTTGGCCCAAATCGTCCAAGGCCAGCAACTTCGGTTCAATATTCCGAACGTCAAAATCACACAGAATCCTGTCTTGCTGCAACCGAACGAAGTGCCCGCATCCGGCACGTTCTGGCTTGCCTACGGAGAAGACGGCCAACCAATGCCGCCGTTCCCGGTCATGCCCGACCCCGGAGCCGATGTTTATTCCATCGGCAATGGCCAATATTTGGTCGATAACAGCGCCACTGTCATCAGCGCCGCCGCGAATACATCCGCTGCCGGGGGGAAAGCCGGGACAATGTCCACGATGGATGATACTCAACCACCGGGAATTGGTAACGGTGGTGGTAGTGGCGGAACCAACACATCGCCTCCGCCCGATACGCGGCGCAACGCGCAAAAGTTTCAGGAAATCCGGTTCACGTTTCTTGCGGACACCAACGATGTGTCTCTCGGCGAAACAAACCTTTACAATATCCTAACCCGTTTTCCAGCTTGCACGAATCCGGCGCCAAATCTGCAAATACTGCCGGACGGCCCGAATGCCGCAGTGATAAAGGCGAATCACTTTGACTACTCTGCGGATAGCCGGAACTTCGCGCTCATTATCTGCGACAGACTCGAACACCCCGTCTGGAAGAACGTGGACTTGGCCGGTTCGTCTGACGCACAGGACGGTTGGCTGCTCGCTGGAACAATTGGATATTCGAGGTTTTTCGTG
>PLGF01000124.1 GCA_003138485.1 Verrucomicrobiales bacterium
ACCACCCCATCGACCGTCAACCCGGAACTAATCGTAACCGGCGCCGGGGTGATCGTTTGGCTGAACGGTGTTGTCGTGGAGCTGGGAATATAAATGGAATCGCCCTCATAATCCGCGTCGAATGAATATAAGCCCACCGGCAAGTTGGTAATGGACAGGTCAACTGCGCCGTTGGTCAACAGACCCGTCGAAATCAAAACGCTATTCTCATAGAAGTCAACCTCCTCCCCATCGGGCGGGGCCGGATTGACCGTCGCCGTGAAGTTCAACACATTGCCATAGACGATGGGACTGCTGCCTGCCAGCGTGGTCGTGGTGTCGATAGTCGGCTGGGCGCGGACGGAAAGCGTCGCCGATAAAGAAAGGACCAGCGCCGTGACGGCGGCGAATATTGGGGTGGATCGAATAGAGTTTTTCATGTTTTTTTCGAGGCAGAGTTGGTGATTACGAGAGACGGAAGTTTTCATGGGGTTTATTCAGCGGTTTTTACTCACGAGATTTTTGTCTTACCTGTTTTGTTGTCTTACCTATTGAATCCTGTTACCTTTGCAAAACGATATCTGACCGAAGTTGGATGAGACGCATCATGATTCTCTCAGCGTTTCATCCGCGCCGCCGCTCTGGGTGATGGCAACAAGCTTTTCCTCATTTTCCGGTGATCGTGTCCATTCTTGCGGACGCTCGTCCCAGAGGACCACCCGTTGGACGGGAAGTCGGGGCGCCATTTACTCAAGCGATTCTCCATACGCATCACGAAGCAAGAACAGGGCCGGGATGCCCGCATCCCATGAGAAACCGCACCATTCTTCACTTCATCTTCCAGTTCGCAGAGCTGAGAGGGCGGAGGTGCGGTTTGCAACCTGCCAGGAGCCGTTGAAGCCCGCGGGCGGGCGGGTTCCCGCTTGGGCGTTGTTTTCCCGGAGCAGCCGACTGTCAAACATTTTTATTCCGGGAACGTATCCCCAATTCGCTGATTTCCCGCGTTCCGAGCCAGTTGGCACGCCCTCCCGGTCTCGGAGAGACTCTTGGAAATGCGAATACCGTCAAAAGCGGTAAGTGTCCCAAATCGGGGGCCGATCGGCCAAAACAGGACACGCGGTCGGAGCGATGCGGTTGGTCAGGGGCGATGGATTGGGAGTTCGAAAAGAGCGTGAACGGAAATTTTTATTTTAGGGTCTTGGCAAGGCGCGACAATGCTGTTTAAATCGACCGCATCAGCCCGCTTGATGTGCTGGGCGGACTCAGCCCTGAGGACCGGCTGGGCGCGTCCAATGGCAAGATGCCCATGCGAGATCAACCGCGCTGCGACTAAATTATGCAAAAATATTCAGCCCAGGACATCCGCAACTTCGCCATCGTCGGCCACGCGTCGTGCGGGAAAACCATGTTAAGCGAGGCCATGCTGGCCTGTGCCGGAGTCATCGGACGGATGGGCCGCATCGCCGATGGCTCGACCGTATCGGATTACCACGTCAGCGAGAAACAGCGGCAGATTTCGGTGCAGACCTCGATGCTGCGCGCCGAATGGAAGGGAAAGAAGTTCAACATCCTCGACACGCCGGGCTATCTGGACTTCATAAGCGAGGCGCTCAGCGCGTTGCGGGTGGCGGACTGCGCGGTGGTCGTGGTCCACGCGCAGCATGGCATCGGAGTGGGAACCGAGCAGGTGTGGAAATACGCCTCGGATTTTGGGATACCGAAGATACTGGTGATCAACGCGATGGACAAACTCAATTCGCATTTTGACGAGACGTTGGCCGCGACGCGCGAGTTTTACGGTCCGGGGGTGTTTCCGATGAACCTGCCGATGAACCCCGGCCCCGGCTTCAACCAGGTGCTGGACGTGCTGCGCAACGAGGTGGTCACCTACGACCTGGCTGGCGCCCACGGGAAGTTCACCGAAGTCCCCGCAACCGGGGAATGGGAAGCGAAGGTCAAACAGCTTCACACCGAACTAATCGAACACATAGCGGAATCGGATGACACACTTTTGAACAAGTTCTTCGAACAGGGGGGACTCTCCGAAGAGGAACTTCGCGCTGGCATCCACACCGCCATGCTGAACCAGCACTTCATCCCCTTGTTCTGCGCTTCCGGAGAATCCAACGTGGGCGTGGCCCGGCTGATGGATTTCATCGCCGAGCACGGTTCGTCCCCGGTGGATCGCAAACGTTACGCGGCGGTTGACGCCGACGGCGGCGTGACGGAAGTCCGGCTGACGGACCCGGAACCCGTGGCCCATGTTTACAAAACCATGGCCGAAGCGCATTTTGGAGAACTTTCGTTCTTTCGGGTTTATTCGGGAGCGCTGCGGTCGGGCATGGAGCTTTACAATGCCGACCGCAATAACAGCGAGCGGATCGGGCAGATTTACCTGGTCAACGGCCGCGACCGGGCGACGGCGGAAGAATTGCCTGCCGGCGACATCGGCGCCGCGGTCAAACTCAAAGACACGCACACCGGCAACACCCTGTGTTCGGCGTCGCGCCCCGTCAAGCTGGCCAAAGTGCAATACCCGGAGCCGACCATTCACGCGTCGTTGCAGGTGCTGGTGAAGGGAGAGGAAGACAAAGTGGCCGCGGGCATGGCGGCGTTGCACGAGGAAGACCCGACGTTTCTGCACCGGGTCGATTCGGAGTTGCACCAGACGATCATATCGGCGCAAGGCGAACTTCACTTGGAAGTCATCGTGGACCGTCTGCGGCGCCGGTTCAACGCGCACGTGGAATTGGGCGAGCCGCGGGTGCCGTATCGGGAGACGATGAAGTCGCCAGGCGACTCGAAGTACCGGCACAAGAAACAAACGGGCGGGGCCGGGCAGTTCGCCGAAGTGTGGATGAGGGTCGAGCCGCTGCCGCGGGATTCCGGGCTGGAATTCACCGAGTCGCTGACCGGCCAGAACGTGGACCGGGTGTTTGTGCCGTCGGTCGAGCAGGGGGTTGAGAACGCCTGCAAGGAAGGGATATTGGCCGGCTACAAAGTGGTTGATGTAAAGGCGGATTTTTACGATGGCAAGATGCACCCTGTGGATTCCAAAGACATCGCCTTCCAGATAGCGGGTTATTTTGCGTTCAAGGAATCGTTCATGAAGGGCCGGCCGTGCCTCCTGGAGCCGATTTACCACATTGAAGTGCGCATTCCCGAAGACTGCCTCGGCAAGGTCATGGGCGACATTTCCAGCCGGCGCGGCCGCATATTGGGGATCGACTCCGAGGGCAAATTCCAGGTCATCCGCGCGCAGGTTCCGGCCCGCGAACTCTACAAGTACTCCAGCGTCATCCGCTCTTTGACCGGCGGGCGGGGCCTCCACGGCGAGCGGCTGGATCATTATTCGGAAATGCCGCGCGAACTGGAGCAGAAAGTCATCGAAGAGGCCAAGAAACGCAAAGCCGAGGCGCAGTCGAAGTAAAAGGTTATGGGAGAAAAGACTGGATATGCGGCGGCGCTGCGCTACACTGCGGCAGAAATATTTCCGGAGCGGCCCATCGCGCGGCAATCACGCCGGAGTTGGCGCCGAATCCATTGAATGGAGAACCTGATCTATGATGCGAACATTGGCGCTGGCATTGGTTGCGGGAACCGCACTGGTTTCCTGCCGGACAGCTACGGACCGCCCGTATCAACCCGTCACCAAAGCTGAGGACATAGAGTTCGAACACGCGCGATTGACAGTTTATCCCAACGATGTGCGGACCAACCTTGCCCAATATACCAACACGCTGGTGGCTTGGGCGGGCGTTATTCGGAGCATCGACGCCATCGAGGAAGACAGCGGCGGCAAAATTCACGCCGCGGCCGTCTTGGAGCATCACTATTTCGATTGGGAGCAGGACAAGACTCCGCACGGCATTGAGTTGCTGCTTTCCCCAACGGGGGAGGGAGCCTTCCGCGCCAACTTGCACTTGCGCAAAGGCATCCCGGATGTCACCGCCGACGACGCGGAAAAATACGCCGGCTTGGGCA
Organism: Verrucomicrobiales bacterium; assembly: GCA_003138485.1. GTDB lineage: Bacteria > Verrucomicrobiota > Verrucomicrobiia > Limisphaerales > Palsa-1400 > PLGF01. The sequence goes on from PLGF01000124.1 coordinate 3,964, forward strand.
AGCTGGCCATCGTTTACGGGGTGCCTGAATCCGTGGACCCGGATGGAACGGTTGTTTTGAAGTACCATTACGTGCGGACCTTCACGCGCGGTGAGTACAACACTTATGAATTGGAGTACAGCCGCCTGGGCCAGCCCTTCCGTCCCGGCGGCTGGGACGACACGCGCGTTTCGGGGGCCACCAACGCTCCGTAGCGGTGGCCGCGCTTTGCCGTTTGAACTTCGCCATCCGTTGGCCTATAACCAGCGCGTGTCCGACGCACCCAAACATTGGCCCGATGCCCGCACCCGCTATTGCGCTGTTTTCGGACACCCCATCCAGCATTCGGCTTCCCCTGCCATGCAGAACGCCGGCATGGCCGCTTTGCAGCTCAACTGGCGCTACCTCGCCTTCGACGTCCACCCAGACCGCCTCCGCGCGGCCATCGAGGGCGCCCGGGACATGGGTTTCATCGGCCTGAATCTAACCGTGCCGCACAAGGTGCTGGCCGTGGACATGGTGGACCTCCTGGATGAACAGGCCGGCGCATGGAGAGCCGTCAATACCATTGTCTTTGAAACGCGCGACGCTGACGGAAACTGGGTTCCGCTGGCGGGCGTCGCCGCCGGCCAGGCTGGAGAGGTCCGCAGCCGCGGCTGCAACACAGACGCCGACGCGATTGCAAGGTCGCTCCAGGAGGAATTCGGCCGCGAAAGCTGGCGGGGCGCCGCGGTGCTGCTGCTGGGAGCGGGCGGCGCGGCGCGGACCGCCGCCTTGCGCCTGGCGCGCGGTGGGATCGCCTCGCTTGCCATTGTCAATCGCACCGCCGCGCGGGCGGCGGAGCTGGCGCGGGAAGTGCGCCGCGAACATCCCGGCGTGGCGGTGACGGAGGGGTATCCCTCGCATCCGGTGGATCTGGTGCTCAACGCCACTTCCCTGGGCTTGAAGGCGGACGACCCGCCGCCCCTCGACCCGGCATGGCTGAAGGCGCGCCGCCCGCAATTTGTGTATGACATGATTTATCGCCCCGCGGAAACGGGCCTGCTGCGCGCCGCCCGCGACGCCGGTTGCCGGGCCGCCGGCGGAGCGGGCATGCTCCTCTACCAGGGCGCGCGCGCGCTGGAATTGTGGACGGGCCGTCCGGCCCCGCTGGCCCGGATGCGCCAGGCGCTGGAGGAGAACCTTAAATCCTATGTTTGACCCAAAAATCTGGGGGCAGGTCCCGTTCCATTTCTGGACGCTGTGCTTCTTTGTCTTTGGGTCCGTCGTGGGGAGCTTCCTGAATGTCTGCATTTACCGCCTGCCCCGCGGGGAGAGCGTGGTGCATCCCGCCTCCCATTGCCCGCATTGCGGTTATTCCATACCGTGGCATCTGAACATTCCCCTGGTCACGTGGCTGTGGCTGCGCGCCCGGTGCGCCCATTGCGGACGGCCCATTTCAATTCGATACTTTCTGGTCGAGCTTCTCACCGGGACGGTGTTCGCCTTGTGCTGGCTGCGCTTCGGCCCGGCCTGGGCCGGGCAGGCGATGGTCTATTGCCTGTTCATCGCCGGGCTGATCGCGGCGACGTTCATCGACTTTGAGCATTTCATCATCCCGGACGAAATCACCGTGGGCGGCATGGTGGCGGGCTTTTTGCTGGCTTTCTTTGTGCCGGGAACGCATCGGCTTTTCCCGTTTTTGCCGCCGGCCCAACACCCCGGACCGGGGATGCGCGAAAGCGCCTTGGGCATGGTGATCGGGGCGGCGCTGGTCTATGGGATTCTGCGCGCGGGGAAATTGCTCTTTGGACGCTACAAACTTCAACTCGAGCCCCGCTCGCGCATCGTGTTCACCGAATCGTCTCTCCAATTGCCCGCTCAGAACATCCCTTACGAAGACATCTTCTACCGCTCCAGCGACACCATCCGCCTCCAGGCCGAGCGCGTCGAACTGGTGGATCGTTGCTACAGCCAGGTCGAGGTGCGCCTCAAACCCAAACTATTGCGCATCGGCCAGGACACCTTTGAACCGCGGGATGTTCCGCACCTGGAGGCGGTGGCGGGCCAGATAGTGCTGCCGCGGGAGGCGATGGGGTTGGGCGACGTGAAATTCATGGCGGCCATCGGCGCCTTTTTGGGATGGCCGGCCGTCGTGTTCTCCCTGGCCTTCAGCTCGGTCATCGGGTCCATTGTCGGCGTCACGCTCATTCTGACGCGCAAGCGGGATTGGTCCAGCCGTCTGCCTTACGGCCCCTATATCGCGCTGGCGGCGGTGATCTGGATCTTTGGCGGCTGGGTTTGGGTTCGCGGAATCCTTTGAAGGCTCTCAGGGGTTGCCGCATTGCCCGCGCTGCCGCAACGCGTGATCGACCAGCACCAGCGCCGCCATCGCCTCCACCATCGGCACCGCCCGCGGCAGCACGCACGGATCGTGCCGGCCTCGCGCCTTGAGCGTCGTGTTCTCGAGCCGGACATCGACCGTCTCCTGCTCCCGCATCACCGTCGCCACCGGCTTGAAGGCGACGCGGAAATAAATCGTCTCCCCGTTCGAGATGCCGCCCTGGACGCCCCCGGAATTATTCGTTACAGTGCGCACCTTGCCGCCCTTCATGCGAAAGGCGTCGTTGTGTTGCAGGCCCGTCAGCAGCGCGCCGCCAAAACCGGAGCCGATCTCAAACCCCTTCGACGCCGGCAGGCTGAGCATCCCCTTGCCCAGGTCGGCTTCCAGACGGTCGAACACCGGTTCGCCCCAGCCCGGCGGAACACCCCGCGCCGCGCATTCCACAATCCCCCCCACGCTGTCCCCGGCCCGCCGCGTCCTTTCAATGAGCCGGATCATTTTCTCCGCCGCAACGCGGTCCGGACAGCGCACGATGCTCGCCTCGATCTCCTCAAACGTGACGCGCTCATAATCCACCCGCGCGCCGATCCGTTGCACCTGTTTGACATACGCCAGAATGGCCACGCCGAATTGCTCCCGCAAAATCTTCCGGGCGACGGCCCCGGCGGCGACGCGCCCGATGGTTTCGCGCGCGCTGCTGCGGCCCCCGCCCTGCCAATTGCGGATGCCGAATTTGGCCTGGTAAGTGTAGTCGGCGTGGGAAGGCCGGAATTTCTCCGCCATTTCGCTGTAGGCTTCGGGGCGGGCGTCCTGGTTTTGCACCCAGATGGAAATCGGCGTGCCCAGCGTCCTCCCCTCGAACGTGCCGGAAAGTATCCGCGCCCGGTCCGCCTCCTGGCGCGGGCTGACGATGGACGATTGCCCCGGACGCCGGCGGTCCAGGTCCGGCTGGATGTCCGCCTCAGTCAGCGCCAGCCGCGGCGGGCAGCCATCGATCACGACGCCGACGCCGCCCCCGTGCGATTCGCCCCAGGTGGTGACGCGAAACAAATGTCCAAATGAATTGCCCATCGGCCGCAGTCTAGGGCCGAAGGGGCAAAGTTTAAAGTTCGTAATTTCGCTGGCGCAGCCGCAAGCGCCGGACAGAATTCTTCGTTCCCTTTGTTTGCTTGGTGTATAAGAACCCTAGCAACGCTTCAGGAAAGGGTGCGCTCCACGATGGCGTAGAATTCCTTCTTCCACCGTGCGCGGTCGGTATTCGCGAGGAGCCAGCGGCGGCCGACTTGACCCATTTTCTGGCGTTCCTGTTTCGGCAATCCTTCCATTTGCCGCACCTGCGCCGCCAGTTCCTCCGCCACGCCGGGGGTGTGAATCAAACCGGTTTCCGCGGAGACTAATTCCGGCATCCCGCCCGACGCCGCCACCAAGACCGGCTTGCCGTAATCGTAAGCCTCATAAATCACCAGGGACAGAGCTTCCGCACAGATTGACGGCTGGACAACGGCACGGCAACCCGCAATCAGCCGGTCCTTCTCTTCCCCTTTGACGTAGCCGCGGTATTCAATCCGCGGATTGCGCGCCTGGGCGGCTTTGACCCAATCCGCCAGCGGCCCGTCGCCCGCGATAATCAGCCTCGGTGCCTGTGCGCCACCTTGCCTTGCCAGGATGTCCCACGCGCCGGCCAGTTGCTTCACCCCTTTGGCCTCCATTAGACGGCCCAGGAACAGATAATAATCCCCCTCTGGAAAACTCGCCTCGGCGTTCTTCAACTCCCAGGAATGGTAAAGCGTGAAAACCCTCTCCGCGGGCAGTCCGGCGGCGATGAATTGCCGCCGCATGAAATCTGAAATCGCGATCCAGCTTTTGACGGCCCGAAATTGATTCCGCAAATGCATCGACCCCAGCACACAAGCCAAAAACGCGGTCTTCAACCGCGAATTCTGCCACGCCCCGCACGCGATCTCCCTCAGATAATTCCGCGGCCAGCTAGTCGCATCCAACTGCCGGCCCACCCAACAATAACCGGTCACCGAAAAAGGCCGGAAATTGTGGATGAATTGAATCAGCGGTATCTTCTGCCGCAAAGCCTCGCTGTAAATTCCCGTCGAGGCAACCGGCAGGACATTATGCACAATCCAGGCGCGGGCCTGCGTCTGCTCCTGTTTCTCGCGCAAACGCCGCACCGCGTCGGGATTGTAGAACGCCCACGCCGCCTGTTTCCAGACGGACGGCGCGTTTGGACCGGTCCATTCCGCGCTCTCAAATATACATTCCCCAAACGGGCCGTTGTCGGCCATGTTGCGGCCAATTCTCCGCACCGACGTTTCTTCCCCGCCCGGATTCAGGTAACGGTTGAATATCTGCAGCAGTGCCGGGGAGCCGGACACGCCTTTGGCTCCAGGCCCAGCCTGTCTTTGATTATCCGTCTGTGAATTCATGCTTTTGCCGCCGCATCCAGTTCTCGCCTCAGCAACGGTGTCAGGAGTTGATACGCCGCAGGTTTCAAATGCAGAGCATCGCCGTAAAACTCAACTCCCGGGTTTAGTCCGGCTTCCTTGAACAGGTCCACCACGCGGATGCCCTTCTCCTCGCAGTTCAGCTCTTGCAATTGCGCGTTCAGTTGGGCAACGGCGGCTGAAACGGCTTTGCTCCAAACCAAGGAACGCGCCAGACTAGGTTTTCCCGCGGGCCAGGTTGGCAGCAAGATCACTTTGCAATGGTGCCGTGCGCTGTCCTGGACGATGGCGGTGATATTGCTCAGGGCCAGCGTCATTACTTGAGGAAGCATTTCGGGCCGCAGGCCCAGGAATTTCAAATCATTGATCGCCGCTTGCAGCACTACGACATCCGGCTGAATTTGGTCGAGCAACGCCGGCGCGCACAGGAGAATCTGTCCGGTGGTAAATCCGGCGGCGCCGGCATTGACGACGCGCCAGGGCGCCAAGGCGGGCAAACCCCACTGCGCCATGCGCGAGTCGCCCAAGAGCAACACGGTCCGGGCCGAACCCGCAGGACCATTTGAGATGACAGAGATGGCCAGCACATTATCCGGCCAGATTTGGCGCCGAAGGCGGCTTTCATAACGGGCGCGCAACAGGCCCAACGCGAAAAAGGCGGAAGCGAGCGAAAAGGCCAGCGCCGCCGCGAGCCGTGCCACCCACTGTGAGTTTCCGCCAGCCATAAAATGCTCCTTATTTATGCCTGCTGGCGCTCAAGAACGGCCGCTCGAAGCAGTGAAACCAGACGCCGCCCACCGCCACGGAAACCAAAGCCCCGGCTGGATGGAGCACGTTGGGCAGGAAACCGCAAATGGTCAAAGGTTGCTGCCATAAATAAATGGAATACGTCCGCTCGCCCATCCACTGCATGACCCTGCCTGCGATTCCAGGCACCGGACGGCCAAACAAATAAGCCGTCAAACACGGCGCAAGCAGCAGGGCGCCCGTGGCCACAACGAAGGGCTTCATCTCCATCCCAAAAAGCATGATGAACAAACTGGCGCCGCATATCGCAATGCCAGACCAGAGCACCCACGCCGCCACCGTCTCAGAGATTCGGAGGAACCAAGGCCGCTGATATTCGCAACAAAACCCAAGCATCATGGGCCATACAGCGAATTCAAAGTGGTATTTCCATTTGCCGATCAAAGGCTGGGCCGCGCCCAAGCCCATCAGAACCAAAAGAATGCAACCGAACACGGCCGCTTTCCTCTTTTCCGTGCCTGCGCCCAGCAGATAGATGGCTGGCGCCAGCAAATAGAACTGCATTTCGCACGCGAGGCTCCACAAATGGCCTAGAGACATCGGCCCTTCCAGATAATTGGAGGCGTACGTCAAAGCCACGGGCACGCCTTTCAGGTAGGATCTGAAATCAGAATCAGGAGGCAGATGAGGCCTGTACTGGCCCAGCCACGCCAGCGGCAGCATGGCCAATGTATAGGTGATCAGGGCCGGATACAACCGCCGGAAACGCCGCCACCAAAACGAACGGGTCCGCTCCCATCCTGTCGCCGCGCGCGTCCGCGACAAAGATCGGAAAACCAGAATGCCGGATATGAAGAAGAATAAATTGACGCCAACGCGCCCAATGCCATTGACCCGATTCGTGAAGAAAAACCCGTGTGAAACCAGTACCAGCACCAAAGCCAGTCCGCGCCATTGGTCCAATGCGACACTTCCACGCCGGTCCCGCTCGGATTCGGCCAGAGCCGTGGCGCTCACAATTGAGGACGCGCTCATCTGCCAGGAAACGTTCCCATTCCTGCCAAAGCGAGCCGATTGGAAGATTTTTCGGACTTGACGTTTGATTTCACTGAATAGTGGGTAACGGATAACCGGGGCGATTGTCAACCTGAATGAGGGAGAACGGGGGAAGGAAATTTGAAATAACTGCTGGCCAATCCAGCGGTTTTGTGAAATGCTGACCGACCTTGGCGATGGGGCGTTGCGCGCTCCCCCGCCGGATTAAATGAGACCAAATCAACTTACAGTTCTCCTGACCTTTGCCGCGGCGGTTTTCCTGGCCCTTATCGCGGGGTTTGCCGTTGCGACGGCAAACTATGCGCTTCTGGAGTTTGCCGCGGCGATGGTCATTCTGACCACATTGATTGTCATGCCGGGGTACATGCCCTTGCTCGTTTTCGGACTTCTGATGCCATTTTCGCTTCCCGTGCCATTTATCTGGGTTTTACCATTCTTGTTCATAGCGCTGGGCATCTGCGCTGTGAAGTATTGGCTTCAACGCGGCCTTCAGCACAATCCACAATCCATGCGATTTAAGGCCATGAATTTTTCCATCGGCCTGTTCTTTGCCTGGGTTTTCCTGCGTTACTGCATGAAGCCCTCCCTCCCAAACATGATGGGCTTCGGGACGAATGTAACTGGATTTCGGGCCTGGCTCAATTACGCCCTTTCATTCGGGGTGATCATCCTTCTGGGCCGCTTGGTCGCCAACCGCGCGGGCCTCCTGAGTCTCATGCGGTGGCTGGCCTATGGTTCGATCTTCTTCGTTCTCCTGTTCGAGGCCGCGACGCTCAGCCGGAGTCTGGCTGTGGCATCCATCTTTGTGCGATTGGGAATGTTCGTCGATTTTTTCGATAACGGCCTTTTGCGCTTTGTGGTCCTTCCGAAATTTGGCATTATCCTGTTTTCCCTAGCGATGCTTCCCCGTCTGCTCAATCTCAAATCCTTCGGCCGGTGGACACTCGTCTTGCTAGGATTTTCCGCGATCTTGTTCGGGGGCAATCGCTCCACGTTTGGCGCCGCCTTGGTCGTTGTTATCGCCATTCCTTTGCTCCAGCGCAAATTCCGACGGGCCGCAGCCACCGCCGGAACGGTCCTCGCCGTTGCCCTTGGCGGCTTTTACGCGGGAGCCATGTTAAGCCGGCTCCCTCAGACCGGGATTCTCCGCCCGCTCGCTTTGGTCAGCCCGGCATTGGCGAGAGTCACCAATGCCGAAGCCAACCTCGAATGGCGCGAGGTCCGATGGCAGAGAGCGATGGATGAGATCCGTGAGCACCCGGTCATGGGCATAGGTTATGGCGGCCTTGAAAATGTGTTCGAATTGGGCTACGTATCGGAGGAGGAGAGTCAGGATATGAGTCTGGTGACAGGCAATATTCACAATGGCTACCTTGCCTGCGCTCTGGCTTTGGGCATTCCGGCCGCGCTTCTTTTGATCTATATCTTGAGCAGTCAGATCATCGCCAACGCGCGCCGCGGTTGGTCGCTCCAGAAGGCGGACCCCGAGGCGGCTGAAGCTCACATTTTTGTTTGCGCCTTGCTCCTTTCTTATGTGCCGTCCATTTTGATCGGGGCGGACGTAAATGACCCGGTTCTTTGGTTCCTTCTTGCGTTAGGCATCTTCATCCGTCAACTGCGCCGCCAGGAAGCCAGAAAAGCCGCGGCGGCGCCGGCGTTTGCTGAACCGGCCCTGGCTCGCCAGCTTGCCTGACAATGAAGGCCGCCTACGATGACAAGGCGGGCACGTCTTCCAAACCCGTGCTCCTGCATCTGGTTGGTGGCGACAATCCGCGCGGCGGGTTGATGAGCTACGTGCGCCAACTGATCAAAACGGACATCGAGGGGATTCAACAATGCGTTTGGAAACATGCTGGATACCCCGCGGAAAGCGAGCACTTTATATGCTTGGGGAAGGGCAAAACAATCGACGTGAACCTGTCTGCCGACCTCAGGTGCGCCGTTCTTGACTTTCTTCCCCTCAACCGTTGGGTCGGCCAGCACCCGAGCACGATCCTCTACGCCCACTCCAGGACAGGAACAATACTAAGCCCCCTCATCCGCTTGTTTCGCCGATGCCCTGTGCTAATTCATGTCCATGGCCGCTGGCGCAATACTGGCTTCCATCGACTTCTTTGGCGTCTGGCCAACGCCACTGTGATCTTCAACTCGCCGGGGACCTGCCGGCATTTTGGCGTTGCCCCTGAGACCGCCCACATTCATACGCCCCCGATTCGGTGGCCAAATCGTCCCGAGCCGGGCCAAGGCAGGCTCGTTGCCTGCAGCGCCATTGTTCCCATAAAGAACATTCACCTGATTATCGACGCCTTTAACGTGGCGGGCGACGGCGCGCCGCGATCTCTTCATATCCATGGAGTTTCGCCCCAGCCTCTCAATCCGGCTTATCAGCAACGAATGATCGAACTGGCCAAAAAGAATCCTCGAATCTGTCTCCACGACTGGGACGAGCGCTGGCTGGATCATCTCGGGTCTGACGACATCTTCATTCACGCTTCACGCCTGGAGTCCTTTGGCATCGTGATGCTCGAAGCATTCGCCCGGGGCTGCCGCATGGTTGTGGCTCAGGATACATTCCTCAACGACCTCTCCCTGGAGGGCGTTTATCGCGCCGACCTGACGGTCGAGAGCCTCGCCAAGGCCATCAGCCTCGCCCATTCCTACAGACCGCCTTCGAGCCTCTGGGAGGCCCGGCGGACTTTCGAGAAACAGTTTTCCATTGAGACAACCCGCCAGAAACTCTGCGCTATTCTTACAGTACTTACGGGTGCAACGGGGCTTTCCCAAAAAGCCCTTTGATTCGCCGCACAGACCGCCGCAGCCAGGGGATCCTTCGCAACGGATCGGTGTAAATGTAAAACCGTATCTGAAGTTCCGCGCGCGAGAACCGCGGGCAGTTGTATTTTCGCCGCACCGCCAAAAACCTTTTGTAAAACTTCACGGCGTTCGCGTCCATGATGGAGCCACGGCGCCGGCGATAGAACGCCAGCACTTGAGGTATTGGCACGCACCGGTAATGGTGCATGGCCCGTACCAGCCACTCGTAATCCATTGCGTCTCGAATTGAAACGTCCAGCAGGCCGGCTTTTTGATAAACTTCGCGATGCACAAATGTCGAAGCTTGGTTCATGCTGGTTCGGGTGCCCAGCAAGCCTTCCAAACTATAGTCCCAGCCCTGCAACGTTTGTTCCACCGTCCCGTCGTAGCGCAGGACGGTTTCATCCCCGCAAAAAACCCGGATGTCGGGGTATTTGCGCGCGTACTCAATGAGTGTCTTTAAAGCATTATCCGCCAGATAGTCATCCGCGTTGAGCCAGAGGATCCATTCTCCCGCCGCTCGCTCAATCCCTTTGTTTACCGCGTCAGAAAGCCCCTTGTCAGGCTCGGAAATCCATTTCACATCGGTCTCGCGCGCCAAAATGTCGAGCGTCCCATCCGTGGACCCGCCGTCGATCACCCAATGCTCCAACTCGTCCGGGCCAAAGCCCTGTTTGCGCACGGAAGCGATATTGTCGGTAATAAAATCCTTGCAATTGAGCGACGGGGTGACGATGGAGAATAACATTATGCGGCGCGCTTGGTTGCAAGCACAACTCCATGGTAATCATTATTACTCCGCATGGCAAACATGCTGAACTCTATGTCCGAAAAGCCGATGTCACGAAGTTCGCGGATCAATCGGCGACGATCGAAGTACAGCATTCTCATCACCGATTTCCACTTCCCTTTGCGCAGTTGGCGGCGCCTAATCGCCACCTTGAGGTCACTCAGCCTCTTGTGCAGGTCATTCAGCTTCTTGCACAGAAAAGCAACCGGCGCGAGAATCATCGAAGCCTCCACCTCCGGCAAGTCATAAAGCGGAAGGTGAATCATCAACGTCCCTCCTTCAACCAAACCGCGGTGGATCTCGCGAAAAACCTGGAGCGCGTCATTGTGAGACTCAAAATGCTGAAAAACATGCGTTGAAAATGCCGCATCGCATGATCGATCCGCCACAGGCAGCCGAGTGCCGTCCGTAATCGTCAATGTGACGTTGGAAGCAGAGATGTGGCCCCGCGCATAGTCCAACTGATGTTGAGAGACATCCACTCCCGTAACGCGCTGAAATGTCCCGGCGAGCTGCTTGGTCATGCGTCCCGCGCCGCAGCCAATTTCGACACAATGCCCGGGTTTCAACCCGTACTGCTGCCAATGCTTCAAGAAATCGGCCCAGTCCGAGCGGCCCAACTCATAAAACTCAGCGTCAGTCCACGCATTGGAGCTTCCGCGCTCCTTCCCCGGCCAGCTCGCCACGGCATAAAGAGGGTCATGCTCGCCCCACTTTTCCCACTCGATATTCGATTTCATAAGGAATTTCTAGTCATCGGCGGCCGCTGGGAGTTTGACATCACATCGCGGGGCCAATGGTGAAATCGCAACCAACCCTTGATCGCCAATCCTGAGCGCATCGCCAATCTTATTGGCGGCCGCCAACCGCAGCCCCAACCTTCCCCAGCCGCGAAAGCCCGTGCTATTGTATTGAGCAAACTTCTCAATCCTAAAGCCGACTTTTGCCGCAAGCCGCGCGAAGCTTTTGCGAGTGAAAAAACTGCAGTGCGTTGGCGGTATCACCATTGCCCATCGCGCCCTCATCAGCCAGGGCCGAAATGTGTCAGCGAGCGGAAATGACAGGTATGCCCGGCCCGTGTCCGCCAAATAGTGCCGGATCAGTTTCATGAGCACGTACGGGTCTGACTGGTGCTCCAGAACGTCGGTGGCGGATACATAGTCGAATTTTTTTGAGAATGTCCCCAATTCAAGCAGCCCGTGGACGACCTGGACCTTCTTCTCGCGCGCGGCAATCTGTCCCCAGCCGCCCGGCTCAATTCCCGTCGGTTTGACGCCCCGACGCTGGAGATTGGCCAGCAGGTAACCTGACCCGCAGCCTATATCGAGCCACTCCTTGTTCTCGCATTGTTGGCGTTGCAAATCATCCAGAATCATTCGCGTAGTGAGAAACACATGCCCTCCCTCCCGTTCTCCGCGGCACAATTGCTCATATTGAGCCTGATCGTCGTCCGCCGCCCCATTCGTGATATGCCGGCGGAATTCCGCCTCGTCCTCAATGTTGCTCGCGAGCTTGACTTCTCCGGCGAAGACATGGGTGCATTCTGTGCATTGATAGATAGGGTAGCCGTTCTTCGTTCCCCATTCTTTCAGTCTTGCGCCAAAGCATACTGGACACTGTGACGAGTTCATTTGGTTTGCTCCGCCAGCGCCGAAGACCAATAAGTCTTACGCACAAGCAACCCGGCAGGCAAGATAAATGCGACTCCGAATGCGACACTGCTGGCCCAAACGACTCCCGCCGCGCCGAATTCGCGGCACAAGAAAAACTTCAGGATAAACGCGAGCGGCGCGGCAATCGAAAGAAAGACCAACTGCTCCTTCAACAGGTGTGCGCCATTGATTATGACGGCCAACGCCAGCACGAAGCTGTAAATCACCATGTAAACAGCAAAGCCCAGAAGCAGGCTCCGGCATTCCGATGCCGACAGCACCGGCCCAACCCAGCGCTGGATGAACCAGCCGCCGCATAAGTACAGCGCCGCTCCGGTCAGCCCGCCCCAAACCACGCTCAACCGCACCGACCGCAGAATTGTTCTTCGCACCCAGTTGAAGTCCTTCCGCGCGATAGCCTCGGCGTAAGCGGGCCACAGCGCCTGGGTCAGCGCCCAGTAAAGAAACGCGATTTGGGAGAGCTTCTGGACGACCGAATAGGCGGTCACCTGCCGCGCGCCTTCGGTGGACCCAAGCACATGGGCAATCACAAACGGGTCCAACGCCTGCAACCCCAGAAGGGTCAGCATATTGAGCAGAAAAAAAATCAAACCCGTGTTCAGCAGCCCCCGCGTCGTTCCCCGGTCGCAATCCGCCCATGCCGGACGCGCCCACGGTTTGAACACAAAGAACTGGCCGATGAAGATTCCCAGGTTTGCCACCAGAGGCCCCCCCAGCAGACTGAGCACCAACCAGGGCAGCCCCAATTTCAATTTGACCACAATGAGCGCGAAACCCAAAGCCAGGATATTCCCCGCCATTTGCGCCAAGTATGAATTGAACCCCTCCTGCAGGCCTTCCTGAAAACGCAACCCCACAAGCAACGGCATCCCCAAGCCAAATACCAGCGCAACGACAACCACCGCCCTGCCCGCCTCGCTTTGCGCCAAGGCGGACGTCGCGTTGAAAACCTTGGCCATCGGAATAAATGCCGACGCCAACAGCAGAATGACGGCGATTCCAACGCCAACCGCCGACAGCATGAAGAACCCGCTCGAAACGTACTTCCGTATCAGCGTCTTGTCCCCTTTTCCGCTGGCCGCGGCCACCAGGTTGACCAATCCGTTGCCGATCCCCAAATCGGCCGAATTCAACATGAGAAACAGGCTGCTGATCATCGCCCACATCGCATAACGCTCCTGGCCCAGGTAGTGAAGCGTCATGGGGACAAGAATCAGATTCGCAAGCACCGACACCCCCTTGGCCAGCCCGGAGGCAGCGGTCGATAAAGCAATCCGCCGATGCCGTTCCCGCGCCAGCCCTTCCGCCGTCGTGGTCTCAAAGGGCTTCCACCGGAACAAGGACAATACCCTGCTGATTCGACCGCGCGGTTCGATTTCGGTTGGCACAAGACAGGACATTAAATTGCGAATTTTAGACTTGCGCAGATTGCCCAATTCCAAATACTAAATCAAATGATATTATCTGAAACGTTGGCCTGTTCAATGGATTAAAATGAGTGGACCATCGACTCCAAGTCAATCCGCGGACCAATATCAGGACTGGGAAAAGGCATACCTCGATTCATTGGGACAAAACCCAAATTCGCCGCGGTTTAAGCGATCACGGCTGGAAAAGTTCCTGCGCCGAATGCACAGACGGGTGTTCCACCCCGAAGATTTCTTCCTGCGGCGCGTCTCGGGAATCATCCACGTCGGCGCTCATGTTGGCCAGGAATGCGACCGATATGCTGAAAACGGCCTGAATGTTCTTTGGATCGAGCCGAATCCCAAAATCTTCCAGACGCTGTCCAAAGCCCTCAGGCTTTATCCGAAGCAAAAGGCGCTTTCTTACCTTGTGGCTGATGCTGATGATAAGGACTTCTCCTTGCATATTAGCAGCAACACAGGCGCATCGTCCTCCATTTTCGAATTCGGCGCGCACAAGGAAATCTGGCCGGGAGTCACGTTTACGGAAATGATCCCTCTCAAGAGCATCACCCTCTCCTCTTTGCTCAAACGCGAACACGTGAGTTTAAGCCTCTACGATGCATTGGTCATGGACACTCAAGGCGCTGAACTGCTCGTCCTCAAAGGCGCCGCCGATGTCCTGGGGAGCTTTAAGTTCATCAAAACCGAAGCCGCCGATTTTGAAGTGTATAAAGGCTGCTGCAAACTGGCTGACCTCGATCTTTACCTGACCGCGCACCAGTTCACGCGCGTCCACATGAAGCGATTCGCCCATAAATGCGGTGTTGGTTCCTGCTTCGATGTCATTTATTCGCACATCTGAATTCTTGGCGATCCGCGGGCCTGAATGACCAGGGAGTTGGCAATGAATCAAAAAACAACTTGCACAATGTAACTTTTGTGGTAATGTGGCGGCATTGGCTGCGGGCGGATTGTTCTTTGAAATGCTGTGGATTGGGGCATTTGAGCGGTGAACCCGTTTGAACCACGCCATGCCCTGGTTGTCGCGGCTGCAGGTCCGCCTCGCGCGGTGCGCCGGCCCCGTTTCCGGCCCCGGGACGCTGGAAAGGAAAAGGGACTTAACCACGGATTTCACGGATAGCACTGATGGGATTTCCTTTATCCGTGTCAATCCGTGAAATCCGTGGTTAAAACTCTTCCTCTGCGCCTCCGCACCTCTGCGCGAGAAGAGTCGTTTTCCCTTGTCGCGCTGGCGTCCCGGAATATCACCCCCTGGCACCCTCCGGCAGTTTATCAAAACGGGGGTTCTGACGGGCTGTGGGGTGCCCCATTCGCACCTATTCGCATCTTAAATTGACGGCGGTGAGGGTTTCCCGGGCTCCATTTTTGTGCAGGCTTATGCACCCTTGTGCACCCTTGTGCACCTTAAATTGCCGTTTCTGCGCCAGGTCCTGAAAAAAAGGGGGGCTTAACGAGATTCAGGATTAACGATAAAGGGTTCCGATCTGTGTTCAACCGAGTGAACCGCGAAATACTCGAACGACGCGAAAAATCCAGATGTTTCGCGTATTTCGCATGGTTCGCGGTTCAAGAAAAACTCCTTTGGCGAGGATTGGGGGCACCTTGACATCGGGTTCGCATTCGAGAACACTGCGACTATGGCAGAACCCAAAGGTAATGATTTAATGGAACGGATTGTCTCCCTTTGCAAACGCAAGGGGTTTGTCTTCCAGTCTTCGGAGATTTACGGCGGCATCAACGGGTTTTGGGATTACGGCCCCCTGGGCGCCGAACTCAAACGCAACGTCAAGGACTACTGGTGGCGCTCGATGACCCAGCGCCGCGATGATGTCGCCGGGCTGGACGCCACCATCATCATGCACCCCAAAATCTGGGAGGCCAGCGGCCATACCACCACTTTCGCCGATCCCATGGTCGATTGTCTCCTGACGCAAAAACGCTTCCGCGCCGACCAAATCGACCCCCAAAGCGGCGTCGCCTACCACTTCACCGGCGCCGGGGAGGGCGCGCCCGCGCCGGCGGACCCTTCCAAGACTTGCGACGAGCCGTACGCCGTCCTCATGCTGCCCGGCAAGAGTCTCCAACTCGTTCGCAAGACGGCCTGGACCTTCTATCGCCAGCGCGGCCTGATCGACCCCCGGTTGCTGGGCGAACGGACCGAGACGGTGGAGAACTCGACCCGCTTCAATCCCGAAAACGGCAGCCTTCTCACCGAGCCGCGCCTGTTCAACCTGATGTTCAAGACGTACGTCGGCCCGGTGGAAAGCGCGGAAAACGTCGCCTACCTGCGGCCGGAAACGGCGCAGGCCATATTCGCGCAATTCAAAAACGTCGCGGAAGTGGCGCGGCAAAAAGTGCCGTTTGGGATTTGCCAGATTGGCAAGGCGTTTCGCAACGAGATCAACCCGCGCAATTTCACCTTTCGCTCGCGCGAGTTCGAGCAGATGGAGCTGGAGTTTTTCATCCGGCCGGATGAGGTGATCGAAGCTCTTTATGGGAGCGTGGCGCGGCCGGAAGCGGGCGGGCATCCCGGAAGGCCGCAGGCCAATTGGGGCTGGCAAATGTGGCACAAGTACTGGGTCGAGGAACGTCTGGCGTTCTACGAGGCCATCGGCCTGCCGCGCGCCAGCCTGGTCGAGTACTGGCAGAAACCGGAAGAATTGGCCCACTACGCCCGCGCGACCGTGGATATTCTCTACAAATTCCCGTTCAGCAAACGCAACGACGCGGGTGAATTGACGGGCGAGGAACTCGAAGGCGTGGCGGCCCGCGGAGATTTTGATTTGTCGCAGCACCAGCGTTTTTCCGGCAAGGCGATGACGGTTTTTGACGAGGAACTCAAGGCCGCCTGGCCGAAACTGGACGATGCGAAAAAGGCGGCTCTGTCGGGCCGTTACCTTGAGGCGCGCCGGCAATATCTTGTCAAGATGAACGAACCGCCCCAAAGCGCCGACAAGCTGGCCGCGCGGGACGCCGCGGGCCTGGCCAGCGGCTTCTATGTCCCCCATGTCATTGAGCCGTCCGCCGGCGTGGATCGGCTGGCCTTGGCGCTGATATGCAACGCCTACTGCGAGGACGAGGCCCCGGACGAAAAAGGCAAACTGGAGAAGCGCATCGTCATGCGTTTCCATCCGCGCGTCGCCCCCTTGAAGGTTGCGATTTTTCCCCTGCTCAAGAACCGGCCGGAACTGGTGCAAAAGGCGCTGGAAATTAGAGACTTGCTAAGACCGTTAATGACGGTATTTTATGATGACACCGGAGCCATTGGCCGGCGCTATCGGCGCCAGGACGAGGCCGGCACCCCGTTTGGCGTCACGGTGGATTTCGACACGCTGGGGGAAAAGGGGGATGAACTGAAAAACACGGTCACCTTGCGCGAGCGCGACACGATGAAACAGAGCCGCGTCAGAATTGAGGAATTGCCGGCCCTGCTGCTGGAGAGAATCAGATAATGTCAACGCACACGAACACGGCCATGCAAAGATGGTCCGTCGGCACGCAGCAAGTCCCGCTCAAGCGCGCCCCCACGCTCTACGCCATCATCATCTTCAAGCTCGTCAAAGGCATTGTCTTTCTGGCATTCGGCATCGCCCTCTATTTCCAGGCCACCCACAATCTTTCGCAGGAATGGGCGGACCTTCTGAAAACCCCCTTTGCCGAGCACCTCCGCATCCACCCGGAAGCCAGGTTTTTCCACCACATCGCCCAGCAAATTGACAACGTGACTGTGAACCAGGTCCGGGTTTTCGCCGTATCAACCATGGCCTTTTCGTTCTTTCCGCTGGTGGAAGGGATCGGGATGCTCTGCCGCGCCGGCTGGGCCGGCTGGCTGGCCATAGGGGAATCGGCTTTCTTCGTGCCGATTGAGGTTTACGAACTGGCCCGAAAGTATTCGCACATCATGCTGGTAATCACGGTGGTGAACGTCCTCATCGTCTGGTATCTTTACGTGAATCGCGAGCGACTCTTCCGCCATCATCATCATTGAGGCTACCAAACGTCCACGGGCCCTTTCGGCACGGGAATCTGCTCCCGCGCGACCGCGCCCGGTTCCCGCATGAATGAGGAAGCCATCGGCGGCGGACGGAATTTGGGCTTCAGTTCGCCCCGCTCATCCAGGAATTGCTCCCGCCAGCGCCGGTAATTGTCCAGAATCTCGTGAAATTCAGCCAGGCTGGACAGCGCCACGATGCGCTTTTTGAACTCGCTGGCCGGGCCGAAACGCCGGGCGTACCACGGCCCGATCTTCCGAAACATCCGGCAGCCATGCGCTTCGCCAAACACTCGCGCCATCCACTCCAGATGCCGGCACATCACCCCGACCCGTTCTTCAAAATCCGGCTCCGCCAGAAGCTCGCCCGTCCGCAGAAAATGCGCCGTCTGGCGGAATATCCACGGCTGGTAAAACGCGCCCCGCCCGATGCTCACTCCCGCGCAACCCGTCTCGTCCAACATCTTTTTGGCCGCCTGCGGCGTCGTCACGTCCCCGTTGCCGATGACCGGAATTCGCCGCGCCGCCTGAACCACCGCCCGGATTCCCGCCAGGTTCACCGTGCCGCCGAATCCCTGCTCCCGCGTCCGCCCATGCACGAATAGCGCCGCCGCGCCCGCGTCCTCCAGGACCCGCGCCAGATCAGGCGCGGTGATATTCGCGTCGTCCCATCCCAGCCGCATCTTGGCGGTGACGGGAATCTTCACCGCCCCGGCCATCCCGCGCACCAGAAGCGCCGTCTTCTCCATTTCCGTCATCATCGCCGAACCGCCGCCCACCCGGCACACCTTGCGCACCGGACAACCCATGTTGATATCGACCGCCGCAACGCCGATGGACTCCAGATACACCGCCGCGTCCCGCATCTCCGCGGCGACGGAACCGAAAAGTTGCACTGCCAAAGGCCGGTCAGCGGGGCAGGTTTCGATCAATTTGAGCGCCTTGGGATTCTTCTCCAGGAGCGATCTGGCGTTGACAAGGTCGGTGGTGGCGAGGTCCAGGCCGCCGATTTCGCGAAGTGTCAGGCGGAAGGGCAGGTTGGTGTAGCCCGCCAGCGGCGACAGAAACAAGTTCGACTTTAATTCCAGGGAGCCGATCTGCACGGCGCCATTCAATCACGAAACAGGCCCGATGTCGCTCCTGAAATCTCAACCGTTATCAGTTCGGGCGCAGCTCATTTTTTGAGCGATGCCAGGCAAAAGGAGGCGTAAATAAATTAAGGTAGCAAGATGACGCAGGGATTTTGGCGGATGGCAAGGCGCGACGAAGGAGAATATCCCCAGTGGATCTTCGACTGAGGAGCAACGCCGCCAGCCGCCAAAAGAACCAGTCAAATTGCCACCTTAATTTATTTACGCCTCCTAAGGCTCGCCGGGAGCCTCGCCCCAACAATCTCGGCAGGGCGAGGCTCCTGCCGAGCCGGGCGTGTCCAGAAATTGAGATACGCCCTATCAGTTTGCATCGCGGATTTGCGCCTTGCGCCTTGGATTTTCCCGGGTTTTTCTTGCCTGCGGCCCGCGTTTGTGAAAAATTCCCCGTGGCAGGCGGAGCAACGCCTGCGCGCATTAAACTATGACACACGTCAAATTGCATATTCCAGGGCCGGTGGAAGTCAGCGCCAAAACGTTCCAGGCGTTTTGCCAGCCGATGATCGGCCATCGCGGCCAGGGGTTCAAAGACCTCTACGCCAAAATCCAACCGCAATTGCAGCAATTGCTTTACACCAAACAGTTGGTCTTCCTGAGCACCTCCTCCGCCTGGGGCGTTATGGAGGGAGCGGCGCGCAACCTGGTCCGCAAACGCGTCCTCAATTGCATGTGCGGCGCTTTCTCCGACAAATGGTTCGATGTCTCCAAACGCTGCGGCAAGGAGGCGGAAGCTTTGCAGGCGCCCTGGGGATCGCCCATCCGCCCCGAACAGGTCGAGGCCAGGCTCGCCACGGGCCAATTCGACGCCCTGACCATCATCCATAACGAAACCTCCACCGGCGTGATGAGCCGCATTTACGAAATCGCCGCCCTCAAGAAAAAATTCCCGGACGTCATGTTCATTGTCGATGCCGTCAGTTCGATGTCGGCGGTGAAGCTGGAATTCGACGCCTTGGGGGTGGATGTGTTGCTGGCGGGGACGCAGAAGGCGTTCGCGCTGCCCCCGGGCCTGGCGGTCTTCGTCTGCTCGCCCGCGGCGCTGGCCAAAGCGGCGGGCGCGACGGACCGGGGTTATTATTTTGACTTCGTGGAATTCCAGAAGAACGCCGAGCAGAGCATGACGCCCAGCACGCCCAGCATCGGGCACGTCCATGCCCTGGCCTCGAAACTGGACGATATATTCGCCGAGGGACTGGAGGCCCGTTTCGCACGGCACAAGAAGCTGGCCGAGATGACGCGCGCCTGGGCGGCCAAACACGGTTTCACGCTCTTCCCGGAGAGCGGTTTCGAGTCCGTCACGCTCACTTGTGTCAACAATGGAGCCAAGCCGGGCGGCCGCGCCGTTGATGTGCCCAAACTGCAAAAACTGGTCAAGGACCAGGGATTCTTGATCGATGGCGGCTACGGCAAGATCAAGGGCACGACCTTCCGCATTTCCAACATGGGCGACGAAACCGAGGCGACGATGAACCAGCTTTACGCCGCGCTGGACGGAGCGATGAAACAGTTGTAAGCCGCGTTCAAGGCGAGACGGCCAGGCGCTCCTCGTTCTTTTCCTCGACGGCCATCATGCCTTGTTCCTTGTAAATCTTGAGCATGAAGTGGGTCGCGGTCGAAATGACGCCGTGGATGGTGGCCAGCTTTTCAGAGACAAAGCTCGCCACCTCGCGCAAGTTGGCGCCCTGCACCACCACCAGCAGATCGAATCCGCCCGACATCAGGTAACAGGAGCGCACCTCCCTGTATTTGGCGATGCGTTCGGCCAGCCGATCGAAGCCCCCCCCCCGTTCGGGCGTGATCTTCACTTCAATCACGGCGCTGACAACGTCCGCGCCGGTCTTCTCCTCGTTCAACACGGCGCGATAGCCGAGGATAACCTGCTGGTCTTCATAAGTTTTGATTTGCGCCGCGATCTCGGCCGCGGGCAAGTTGAGCATCTTGGCCAACTGCTCCGGCTTCAGCGCCGCGTTTTCCTGCAAAAGTCTCAGTAAAGCATCCATGCCCCCATTCTAATCCCCTCCCCTCCGCGACAAAAGAACAATTGACCGCCAAAATGGCTGTCCGATTTGCCGCGGCGGCGGCAGCTTTATGATGAATGACCGCTGTTGCGCCTGATCAAGACTTGGTGAGCGCCTACGCCCGCGGCTCGGAAACGGCCTTCCGCGCGCTGGTCCAGCGCCACGTCCACCTGGTCTATGCGACGGCCTGCCGCCAGACGGGCGACGTCGCCCTGGCCGAGGAGATCACGCAGAACGTGTTCATCTCGCTGGCGCGCAAGGCGCCGCGCCTGGCGGGGATGGAGACGCTGGCCGGCTGGCTTTACCGGGCGACGGTGTTGGAAACCAAAGCTCGAATCCGCTCCGAACTGCGCCGCCGCCAACGCGAGCAAACCGCCTTCGAAGTCATCTCGCTGGAGCATGAAGGCGCTTCGCCCTTCGCCGCTTTGCTGCCGCTGCTGGATGACGCGCTCCTGGACCTGCGCGAGGGCGACCGCCTGGCGCTGGTGCTCCGCTTCCTCGAAGACCGCAGTTTGCGCGAAGTGGGCGTGGTGCTCGGCGTCGATGAAGACGCCGCGCGCAAGCGGGTTTCGCGCGCGCTCCAACGGCTTGGCAATTTCTTCCGCCAGCGCGGTTTCGCCATTCCAGCCGGCGGCGGCGCAACCCTGCTCTCCTCGGCCACACAGGCCGCTCCGTCCGCGGTGGCGGTTTGCTGCGCCAACATCGCCCTGGCGTCGGGGGGCGCCGGCGGCGCTGTCAATTCTATTCTATTCCACATTATGAAACTCACCAAAATCCAGACCTCGGCCGCCTGCCTCGCTTTGGCATCGGCCCCCCTGGCGTGGCAACACTTCACCCAGGCCGCCCTCGCGCGCGAGCAAACGGCGGTGGACGTCCAAATCGCCAACGCCACCCGCCAGGCTGATGCCGTGGAGACGTCCGCGCGCCAAATCCGCCAGGCCGCCGAAAGGGCGCAAGCGGATGCCGCCAAATTGAATTCTCATCTTGACGCGCTCAAACAGCAATTCACCGCCGCCTCCGCCCGGCCGGTCTATCATTGGGACGACAACTCGCCCTATGCGCGCCTGCCGAAATCTGTCCTGGCTCCCATGCGCGGCGCGGCCGTTCGCACCCGGCGCGGGCACATATCGGACGAAATCAAACAACTCCTGCAAATGACCGCCGACGAAGCCGCACAGACTCAAGCCGCCGTCACCCAATTCCTTGCCGCCTATGAAACGCGGGAAGCGCAAAACATGCGGCAGGTCCCTCCCGGTGCGGACGACCTGAATGGCCACACCGCCGATCAGACCAGGGTGTTTGACGTTCCCTATATCGGGTCCAACCAAATGATCGGATTGCGGCAGGATTTCTTCGGCCAGGTGACCTCCGTCCTGGGCGATGAGCGCGGCGGGATTTTCACAAATGCTCTGGCCGGTTGGATGCCGCTCACAGAGGACTATTCCGGCATTAACTCTGCTCAAGCGCTCTTCAATTCGAGCTTTCGCGCCCGATTTTACCAGCCCAAACCCGGGGACAAGTGGCTCAGTTTTTCGCTTTCCACGTCGCCGCCCAACCAGTCCAGCATGTCATGCGGTGTGGCGATTGATGATGTCCCGCTGCTCTTCCAGCCCTATGTGCAAGACTGGCTGGACGCCATGCAGAACCCCGCGCCATGAAAAAATCCGCTTTCGTCCTGCTCATTTTCCTGGCCGCGCTGGCGCTGTGGATTCCATCTCGATGGAAATTGCTCGACACGCGGCGGGCCCTCCTGCAATCCGAGGCGCGCCTGGCTCAATTGCGCGGCCGCCTCGCCGCCGATGAGGCCACCCTCGATTTGGCCCGCCGCGCGCGCGACACGCAAAACAAGGCGCGCGCGCAAGCCCTCGCCGCCGTCTCACAATCTCAAGAAGCGGCCGCCAAATTGGACCCGGAGAGCCGATGGGCCAATCCCCCCGCCTCGCTGCCGGATTGGAATTCGCAGTCCCCTTACATCTGGGTGCCGAAAGATTTTCTGCCGCGATTACAGCCACGCGTCTTTGAGAAGGACGGTGGAATGACCAGGGAGGCCGCCTCCGTTTTGGCCCTGGACGATCCGGCGCGCCGCGCGCTGGATAATCAGTTGCGGCAAGCCTTGGCGGACTATCATGCGCTGCAAGTATCAAATGCCCAGACTTCAGACCAGTCCCTGCCGGATGCCAATGCCGACGGTCCGGTTGTCACCGTTCAAATCCCCGCCATGCCCGAAGAAGGCACGGCGTTCCTCGACCAAATCCAACAGATTCTCCAGCAGAATCTCGGAGCACAGAGGGCCGGTTTGGTCACGAATGCGGCTGCGGACTGGCTGGATAATCTATCCGGCCAGAGGCCAACGGTCGTCTCCGTTACCCGCCATCCTGACGGGAATTGGGGTGTTTGCATCCGCTCGGCAAACGGCAGCCAAACATCCAGCTCTGGGATTCCGTCCAGTTACGCCGCGACAATGCTGCCCGATTACCTGCTCCCGCTCTTCGCCGACATTCTGCCGCCGCCCGATGACGCCCCGTAGCCGTTGGGCGCCAATCAGATAACGAGGCAAAGGGACATTTCTCGCGCGGAGGGGAGTGAACAAATTGTTGGCTGCCCGCGTTGCGGGCTGCTGAGACCGCAATGAAAAGGAATTTGACAAGATGACCAGGATGGACAGGATTGGGAAATGTTATGATTGCAAGAATGCTCCCGCCAGCATTGCATCGGCGGAATCGAATGAAAGTGTGGCTGGCCGCCCTATCCCCAACTCAAGACAAATGATCGCGCCATTGGCAAAATTCATTGACTGGTCGGCCATTCAGGCTGTGTCCGTGATGATGCCGTCTGACAGTATGCAACATCCCCGGCTGGAGGAAGCGCTCGAATTCCTCAAGGGGCCGGAGTTCATTCCCGACGAAAGCCTGCCGGCGCGGGTTGAGTTTGATCCCGGCGGATCGGGAACGCAGTTTCACTTTCCCTCGCCGCGACCTGGCAACTGCGCGGAGAACAACATTGTTCATGGCCAGCTTTTCCGCTGTGGCGAGCGATGGCAGGAACGGCCCGTGGTCATTCTGCTGCATGGGTCGGGCGACTCCCTCAATTACAAATTCCGATTTCCGTTGATCGCTCGCCGATGCAATCGGGAAGGATTTAATGCAGCTTCATTAGTGGCGCCTTACCACTTTCAACGCCGTCCCCGCCAGCTTGGTGGTTCGCTCGCCTATTCGGATTGCCTTCAGTTTGCGGAGGCAACCGCGCAGGCGGTTGCCGAAATTCGTGCCTTGACCGTGTGGCTGCTGGGCAAAGGCTGCCCTGCAGTGGCGCTGTGGGGCTATTCAATGGGAGCGTGGTATGCGGGGCTGGCGGTGTGCCGCGATGCGCGCCTGGCCGCTGTCGTTCTGGGCGCGACGTGCGCGAGGATGAATCCTTGGTTGGAGCAACGGGCCGTCAATCCTCGTATTCGGAAAAACTTGCCGAAAGTCCGCGAGATATGTGAGATGTTAAATCTCACTGCGTTGAATTTGACCGTGACCCAACCGGTCATCCCCGGGAAAAATATATTATTACTCGAAGCGTTTCATGATTCGATGATGTGCCCAAAGGAGGATACAGAGGACCTCTGGCGAGCGTGGGGACAGCCCGGCATCTGGCGGTTGCCGCACGGCCACATTGGCGTTTGTTGTGGGTTCGTGCTGGGTTTGACAAGTCGCGTCCTTCGCTGGCTGACGCCACGACTAAACGCAGTCAATGACTGTGTGGTCTAACGCTAGGCGGCATAGTATTCATTTGAAATTTGAGCGGGATTGCAAGTTGCCATGAAGATTTCCATCATTGTGCCGGCTTTCAACGAGGAACAATTCCTCGGGGAAACCCTCGCGCAAATCAAGGCGGCGGCGGGCGCTTTGGCAAACATCGGTTGGGGAACTGAATTGATCGTCTGCGACAACAATTCCACCGACCGCACGGCAGAGATCGCCCGGGCGGCGGGTGCGAACGTCGTGTTCGAGCCGGTCAATCAAATCTCCCGCGCCCGAAATTCAGGCGCGGCGGCGGCCACCGGCGACTGGCTGGTCTTCGTGGATGCTGATTCCCATCCCAGCGCGGGAGTGTTCGCCGACATGGCGAAGGAAATCCAATCCGGCAACTGCATCGCCGGGGGCGCGACCATCCGTTGGGATCAAAAAATTCCCATCATCGAACTGCTGACGCCCCTCGTGAATCTCGGCTTCCGCTGGCGGCGAATGCTCTCCGGCGCGTTGATTTTCATCGAAACGGCGGCGTTCCGAAATCTCGGGGGCTTCAGCAACGAAGCGTATGGCGGAGAAGACGTGGAATTAGCCCGGCGATTGAAACATCTGGCAAGAACAACCAGAAAACGATTTGTCATCCTGCACCGGCATCCGGTCGTAACCTCCGCGCGAAGAATGCGGCTTTACACCGCACGCCAGCAAATCGGACAATTCAGACTGCTGTATTACATCATCTTCGATCCACACCACGCGATAAAAGACCGCGACGCCGCTCGTATCTGGTATGACGGACGAAGATGGTAAGGTATGATTGCACCCCTGGCAAAATTCATTGACTGGTATTTCCTACAAGCCGTCTGGATGCTCCCCTCTTTTCGAAAATGTGCCAGGGGCGATTCAAAATTGACGGAAGCCATTGAGTTTCTAAATGGACCGAATTTCATTCCCGCCGAAAGCAACCCCGCCGAACTGGAATTCAAATCGGAAATTCACTTTGCATTTCCATCGCCGCGACCGGGCGAGTTTGCGGAAAACAATGTCGTTCATGGACGCCTTTATCGTCGCGCAAAGGATTGGCAGGAATTCCCGACCCTCATTTTGTTGCATGGCGGCGGCGATTATTTGAATCACCGGTATCGTTTTCCGTTAACGGTTCCTGCGATTCATCGCGCGGGATTTAACGCGGCGACATTGGTCGCGCCTTACCATTTTCAACGCAGCGTCCATCGTGTTGACGCATTCGACCATCTGCGGGTGGCTGAAGCATTTGCGCAAGCGGTTGCTGAAATTCGCGCCCTCACTGGCTGGCTGCTGAACCAGGGTTGTCCTTCCATTGCATTATTCGGCATTTCACTTGGCGGATGGCTCGCCGGGTTGGCGGCAACGCGCGATTCACGACTGATAGCAATTGTTCTCGCGGTGCCAGGCGTGCGCCGGGATTATCGCGCGACACGCGGTGAACGCGTTCTTTGGGCGCCGATGCGCAAAGCACTGGAAAAACAAAAAACAGCGCGCGAAGCGCTGGACAAGACGCCGATGAATTTGACGTTGAGCCGGCCGGTTATTTCCAAAGAAAATATTTTGTTGATTCAGGGACGCTACGATTTGCTCGTGGGGGCGGAACGGACAGAGGAACTCTGGCAAAAATGGAAACAGCCGGAAATCTGGAGGCTGCCGCACGGCCACGTCAGTTGGATGTTCACGCCGGGTCTGACGCGCCGTGTTCTTTGCTGGCTGGCGGCGAGGATGGAAGCCGGTCGAAAAAGCAACTTATGATCGCGCCTTTGGCAAAATTGATGGCCCGGTCCCCCAGTCAGTTCCTGGCCATGCTGATACCGTGCGATTAGCAGGCAGCGAGTCTCAGCGGTGAGAAACTATGATCTGGCAGACGTGCTTTATCAGCCGGATACGCTTGAGACGCCGCAGGCCAGCCTGGTGATCGGAATGAAGTGGTTGCCGGGGGGTTACACCAAGCGATTCAACATCAGGCGGGACGACACTTGCGTGAACTTGCACTTTTTGCGCGACAGCTTATTGTTTCGGAGCTATGAAGAGATTGATTTGCGCTCTGCTTTTTGCCATAAGCTCGCATGCCTTGCGCGCGGCCATCCATACCGAAACTTTCGATTACAAACAGGGGGATGCGACGCTTGAGGGTTTTGTGGCCTACGACGATGCCGTTCAGGGTCAACGGCCCGGCATCCTGGTTGTCCATCAATGGATGGGTTTGACGGATTACGAAAAGAAACGCGCGGAAATGCTGGCCCAACTCGGATACGTTGCGTTTTGCGCGGACATTTACGGCAAAGGGGTCCGCCCGACAAGCACTCAGGACGCAGGGACTGTGGCCGGCAAATACAAGGGAGACCGTCAACTTCTGCGAGCCCGCGTCAATGCCGCTTTGGCCGCGTTGCGCCGGCAGCCGCTGGTGGATCAAAGACACGTCGCGGCCATCGGTTATTGTTTTGGCGGGACAACAGTAATTGAGCTGGCCCGCAGCGGCGCGGACGTGGCAGGGGTTGTCAGTTTTCACGGAGGACTCGATTCGCCGACGCCAACGGATGGGAAAAACATCAAATGCAAGGTGCTGGTGTGCCACGGTGCGGATGACCCATTTGAATCCGCACAGGACATGGCCGCCTTTGAAAACGAAATGCGCGGCGCAGGCGTGGACTGGCAGCTCATCAAATACGGCGGCGCCGTCCATGCCTTTACCCAACCCAACGCGGGCAACGACAATTCCAAAGGCGCGGCTTACAATGAAAGGGCGGACAAACGATCCTGGGAAGCCATGACGAAGTTCTTTGCCGAAATTTTCAAATAGAGCGACTTTTTCCGGTTGCCGCCGCATCATGGGGCCGTTGAATGCGGATAATTACCAACTCGTCCGGCTGAAAAACGGCGCTTACAGCGTCCGCTCGCTGGCGGAAGACGAGACGTTTCATCCCGTGATCGGCCCGGCGGCCGAGGCGGAGGCGCTTTACGTCAAGCAACTGGACCTGCGGCGGCGGGCGGGGAGGCTTGGGGAATTCGTAGTGTGGGATGTCGGCTTGGGCGCGGCCGCCAACGCCATTGCCGTGCTGCGCGCCACCGCGGATTTGCCCTGTTCCCTGCGGATGGTCAGCTTCGACCGCACGCGCGCGCCGCTGGAATTCGCCCTGCGCCACTCGGCGGAGCTGGGGTATCTGGCCGGATACGATAAAACGGCGCGGGAGCTTTTAGACACGGGCCGCGCGGCGCTGGCCCGCGGGCAATGGGAATTCCGCCAGGGCGATTTTCCCCAACTGTTGCGGGCCGCCATCCCGCCCGCCCCGCCGCCGCACGCCATTTTATTTGACGCCTTTTCGCCCGCCAAGAATCCGGCGATGTGGACGGCGGCGCTTTTTTCGGATTTGCACCGCTGGCTTGATCCGCGACGGCCCTGCGCGATGCCGACGTATTCTCGCAGCACGATGCTGCGGGTCACGCTGTTGCTGGCGGGGTTCTTCGTGGGGATCGGGCGGGCCACCGGGGAGAAAGAGCAGACGACCATCGCGGCGAACGCGCCGGAACTGCTGGCGGAGCCGCTGCCGCGGGAATGGCTGCAACGAGCCCGCCATTCGCGCAGCGCCGAGCCGCTCTGGGAACCGGTTTATCGCCAGGCGCATCTTAGCGCGGAAACGTGGGAGAAGCTGCGATGCCATCCGCAGTTTCGGGAGGATTAGAGGTTGTATTATTCGGCGCAAGGGATGATGATGGCGGCATACTAGGATGAAGAGCGCTTTGCTGATCGACGAGGATCGTGTCACCCGCCACGCGCTGGCGCAATGGCTGCGCGAGGCGGGTTGGAATGTGCTCGAAGCGGACGAAGGGGCCACGGGTCTGGCCCTGGCCCTGGAGAAAAAGCCCGCCCTCATCCTCTGCGATCTGCTGGCCCCGCTTTATACCGGCTTCCAACTCTGCCGCTTTCTGCGCGCCAAACCCGAAAAGCTCCCCGGCACTCAAATCGTCGTCACGGCCAGCGGCGGTTACGGAGTGGACCGTCAAACGGCGTTCCAGGCGGGCGCCGATGAGTGCATGGTCAAGCCGATTTTGCAATCCGACCTCCTCCGCCTTCTCAAATCCCTCCAAGGCACGCCCGGCGACACGCAAACGACCGACCGCCTCGCGGCGCCCGAACGCGACGACCCGGATTTTCCGCCCTTATCGCGCGAAGCGGTCCCGGAAGGGGAGACGCTGGTGCGGTTCTGGGGCGTGCGCGGCTCAATCGCCACGCCGGGGGCCTCGACGCTGCTCTTCGGGGGCAACACGGCGTGCGTCGAGGTGCGGGCCGACGGCCAGTTGGTGGTGTTGGACGCGGGCACGGGCATCCGGCCGCTGGGGTTGCGGCTGGCCGGGGAATTCAAGGGCGTGCCACTTTGCTTGACGTTGCTGATCAGCCACACGCATTGGGACCACATCCAGGGGTTGCCCTTTTTCGCCGCGGCCTACAACCCAAAGAACCGGCTTCGCATCCTGGGCTACGAGGGCGCGCGGGCGGGGTTGCTGTCGGCGTTGTCCAGCCAGATGGAAAGCCCCTATTTTCCCGTCGGCTGGCAGCAACTGCCCAGCCACATCGTCCTGCGGGAGCTTCAACAGCCGCAATTCCAAATCGGCCCCATCAAGGTGGATACGGTGTACCTCAATCATCCGGGCATCTGCGTCGGATACCGCCTGAACACCAGCGCGGGGTCCGTCGCGTACCTGCCGGACAACGAGCCGTTCCAGCGTTACAAGTATAACGCCGACCCCAAGGCGCAGCACGGCTCGACGGAAATCCTGGCATTCGCGCGGCGGATGGACCAGAAGCTGATCGATTTCATTCACGGCGCGGACATTCTCATCATCGACTCCCAATACGACGCGGAGGAGTACCAGACGCGCGTCGGCTGGGGCCACGGGTGCGTCGATGACGTGGTGGCGCTGGCCTTGCGCGCCAACGTCAAGCGCCTGTGCCTTTTTCACCACGATCCAACCCACGACGATCTGAAGCTCTCCAGCATGGTGGAGTGGGCGCGGCAATTTGTCGCCGCCCTGGGTGAAACGCTGACAGTGGACGCCGCCTGCGAAGGGCAGGAAATTGTGCTCCGCGCGGCGCGGTGAGGGTGCATCTGAGGGAAAATGAATGGTATCCAAGCACCAAGGACGAAATGGCAGCACAAAGCCGCTTTAGCGTATGCGCCAGGCCGGGCACATTCATTCCACTGTTTCAATGTTAGAGCGTGTTTTGAAAATGCCATTTTCATATCGACGCCAAGCGTTTAACCATCAGGCGGATCATGCAAATCCGCAGCATCGCCTCGCTATGGTCGATGCGGACTTCGTAGTCGCGACACAGCCGCCGCGATTTGAAGAACCAACCAAAGGTTCGTTCTACAATCCAGCGTTTGGGCAGCACTTTAAAACCTTTGACACGATCGCAACGCCGCACGATTTCCAGTTTCAGCTTGCCATAGGGACGAAGTTGTTTGACCCATCGCACCAAGGCTCCGAGATAGCCGCCGTCGGCCCAGATGATTTGCAAGCGTCCAAACATATTGACCAATCCTTTGATGAGGGTTAAGGTTAAGCTGCTGGATGCCGCGCCGTGGGCCAGGACCGCGGCCGTGGTCGCTTTGGCCAGGGCGACGGGCGCGGCTTGGACAGAATGGGCCGAAACGGCCCCTGCAATCGCGACGGCGGACAACGTGACGCCGCGTTTGACGAAGAAAACGCGGAGTTTGTCCAAGCCCCGCGCCACCCGTTTCCTGGCGGACTCCTCGTTCGCGCCCAAAGCCACCCCTACATCTCGAAAACTTTTGTTCTCAAAATAGCGCAGCAGCAGCGCGTCGCGGTCAGTCTGGCCGAGCCGGTTCATGGCTTCGTCGAGCAAGGGCGACAACTCCTTCCAGACCGCCTCCTCCTGAGCATTGTCAATCGTGGATTGCATCTGTGCCTCCTTTTCCCGGCGTTGACGGTTGGATTCGGTTCTCAGCACATTGGCCGCCGTGAAGCGGGTGGTGCGATAGAGCCAACCGGAAAGGATGGTTTTTGAGTGGAGCAAGGCCGCCTTCCCGGCCAAAATGATGAACACTGCCTGGGTGATTTCCTCCGCCAGATTGGGATCGCGCACCTGCCGTAGCGCCGATGAATAAACCAGACTGATATGCCTGGCCACGAGCGTGGCAAAGGCGTGTTCGGAACGGCGGGTGGCATACTCCCGCAGCAATTCCATGTCGTCATCCATCATTCACATTATACATGTAAGCCCGGACGAAAACCGGACAATATATTTGAACCGTCGGCACCAAGGGAGAGGCCGTCATTTCTTTCCCAGCCCGATGAGAGGCGCGTGATCGTCTTTGACTTTTTGGCGTTCCAGGGCAACGCTTCACCAGGACATCGGGATAATTGACAACGACATGAAAATTGAAACCCGCTCGGAATACACCCGCGGAGCATTGGACCTGGGCGGCCTGAAGGCAAGCCCGCTCGATCAGTTCGCGCTTTGGTTTCAGGAGGCGATGGACGCGCGGATCGTCGAGCCAAACGCCATGTGCCTGGCCACCGCCGGGGCGGATGCGCGTCCGCTGGCGCGCACGGTGCTGTTGAAAAGTTATGATGAGCGCGGTTTCGTGTTTTACACGAATTTGGAAAGCCGCAAGGCGCGGCAGATGGCGGAGAACGCCAATGTCTCGCTGCTCTTTCCCTGGCTGGCGCTGGAACGGCAGGTGATCGTCTGCGGCCCGGTGGAGAAGGTTTCCACCGCCGAAACGCTCGCCTATTTCATCACGCGCCCGCGCGGGAGCCAACTGGGCGCCTGGGTATCGGCGCAAAGTTCGGTCATCACGACGCGGTCGTTGCTGGAGGAGAAGTGGGAGGAAATGAAGCGCAAATTCGGCGAAGGCCAGGTGCCGCTGCCCTCGTTTTGGGGCGGCTACCGCGTGGCACCCCGGGAGATCGAATTCTGGCAAGGCCGGCCCAGCCGCCTGCACGACCGGTTTCTGTACACCCGCCAGCCCGATGCCTCCTGGAAAATCGACCGGCTGGCCCCGTGAGAAAACATCTGAATAATTCGCGGCCCGGCTGCATCTAAACTAATCCCGAATAAGCGGATTTTGTGATTTGCTTATTTTGAGCGCTGGCGCAACCATGCAGCCAGCCTCCCGGATGGACGGCGAGATTTAGATTCGGATTTAGAATATGAGAGGATCCTCAAGACTGATTACAACTGCGGCAGTGGTATTGGCGCTGGCGGGCGCCGCCGGAGTTTGGTTCTGGCAATCGCATCATGCCAATAAACCGATGTGGCACACGAGCAAAGTGCGAAAAGGAGACCTGACGGCCACGATCACGGCAACGGGCACGGTGGAACCGGAGGAGGTGGTGGACGTGGGGGCGCAAGTCTCGGGGCAATTCCTGGAGTTCGGCAAGGACAGGAATGGAAAATCAATCGATTATGGTTCCATTGTGGAGTCAAACATGCTGCTGGCCAAGATTGACACCGCGCTCTTCAGGGCCGCCGTGGACCTGGACAACGCGGTGGTGGCATCGGACGAGGCAGGCGAAGCGCAGGCGGCCGCCAATGTGGAGCAGATGCTGGCCAAGGAGGCGGAGGCCGAAGCGGATTGGAATCGGGCGCAGAAGCTGGGGCCATCGGAAGCCCTGGCTCCGACGACGTATGATTCCTACAAGGCCACCTACGAAATTGCCAAGGCCAATGTTCACATGGCCCGGGCGGCGGTGGATTCGGCCAAAGCCGCCACGCAGCAAGCCAAAGCCACCCTGGCTAGAGACCAGAAAAACCTTGATTACTGCACCATTTTGTCTCCTGTCAAAGGCGTGATCATTGACCGGCGGGTGAACATAGGTGAAACGGTGGCGTCGAGCCTGAACACGCCCAGTTTGTTTTTGATTGCCAAGGACCTCACACGCATCCAGGTCTGGGCCTCCGTCAATGAAGCCGACATCGGCAGCATCCATCCAGGCCAGGAGGTGACCTTTACCGTGGACGCCTTTCCAAACCGCGTCTTCCACGGTGCTGTCAACAAGGTGCGGCTCAACGCCACCATGAATCAAAACGTGGTCACTTACACCGTCGAGGTCAACACGCTGAACACCGACGGCAGGCTTCTGCCATACTTGACAGCGAACGTCAATTTTCTGGCCGGAGGGGCGACCAATGCCCTGCTGGTCTTGAACTCTGCTTTGCGCTGGCACCCGCAGAAGGACCTCATCGCACCGGAGTTCCGCCAGTCAGGCAATGCGCCCGCCAGGACTGCCGACGAGGGCGGCGCTTCGGGGACTCCCGACACGCCAGCCGAAAGACGCGCGGCTCCCAGCAACGGCGGCCGCGAAGGAGGCGGGGGCGGCGGACAGGAGGCCGTTCCCGT
The DNA here is from genome assembly GCA_003138485.1 of Verrucomicrobiales bacterium. Lineage (GTDB taxonomy): Bacteria > Verrucomicrobiota > Verrucomicrobiia > Limisphaerales > Palsa-1400 > PLGF01. The sequence goes on from PLGF01000124.1 coordinate 36,516, forward strand.
GCAAATGGGAACCTTATGGCTGGCGGCTGGGAATTTCGTCCGGCCCTTGCCGGTGAAACTTGGAGTAACCGACGGGACTTGGACTGAAGTTCAAGGCGAGGGCCTGGACAAAGGCGCGACCGTTGTGACAGGCATCGTCAGCGTGGAAGCGGGCGCGGATGAAGCCAATCCCTTCGTGCCTCAGATTGGCCAGCGGCGCGGCCCCACCAACGCCATGCCCACCCGGCGCGGCAACGGTCCATGATGGCAATGCACGGTTATGGAATTGCTTGAGTTGCGCGAGGTTTGCAAGACCTACCACCTGGGAGAGCTGGATTTGCAGGTGCTCAAAGGTGTCAGCCTCTCCGTTGCCAAGGGGGAGCTGGTGGCGTTGATGGGCGCCAGCGGTTCGGGCAAGAGCACGCTGATGAATATCCTCGGCTGTCTGGATCGGCTCTCTTCCGGCGAGTATTGGCTGGATGGACAGGAGGTTTCCGACGCGTCGGCCAACGAACGGGCACGTCTCCGCAACCGTCTGATAGGCTTTGTTTTTCAGAGTTTCAATCTTCTGGCGCGAACCTCCGCGCTGGACAACGTCTCCATGCCGCTGACCTATGGCACGGAATTTGTTTCTGAGGACGAGATGAAGGCGCGCGCGGTAGAGATGCTTCGCAAGGTGGGCCTGGCCGACCGCATGCATCACCAGCCCTCGCAACTTTCCGGCGGGCAGCAGCAGCGCGTGGCCATTGCCCGGTCGCTGATCAACCGCCCGCGGCTGCTGCTGGCGGATGAGCCGACCGGCAATCTGGATTCCCGCACCAGCGAGGAAATCCTGCAAATGTTCCGGGACCTTAACGAAAAGGAAGGTCTGACCGTCATCCTCGTCACGCATGACCCGGAGGTGGCCCGCCACGCCAAGCGGACCATCCGCATCCGTGACGGGTTGATCGCGGGGGGGCCGGAGATCAAAAGAGAGGAGATACAGAAGTGAGGGCCTATCGCACCTTTAAAACCGCCATGCGGGCTTTGCGCAGGAATGTCATGCGCGCAGGGCTGACCACCCTGGGCATCGTCATCGGGGTGGCGGCGGTGATTGCCATGATGGAGATTGGCAACGGGTCCGCCCTGGCGATCCAACACACCATTGCCACCATGGGCGCCTACAATCTGATGGTGTTTCCCGGCAACGCTTTGATGGGCGGCATCAGCACCGGCACCGGCGGCAGCATGAGGCTGTCTCCGCAGGACGCGGACGCGATTCTGACCGATTGCCCCTCGGTGACAGCGGCGGCGCCGGTGGTCTATGCGCGCGCCCAGGCGATCTATAACAACTTGAACTGGCAGCCCGGCAGCCTCCTCGGCACCACGCCGGCGTTTTTGGAAGTCCGGGATTGGGGCGACATGGCGCAGGGCAGCTCCTTCACCGACCGCGATGTCCGCAATTGCAGCAAGGTCTGCGTCATTGGCAAAACGATTGTTAAAATGCTTTTCCAGGACGAACCGCCCGTCGGCAAGGAAATCCGCCTCATGAACGTCAACTTCAAAGTCGTCGGCGTCCTCAAGGCCAAAGGCGCCAATATGATGGGATCGGACCAGGACGACATCATCTTGGCGCCGTGGACGACGATCAAGTATCGCGTCTCCGCCGTTTCGAGCACCGCCGCCACGACGGCGGCCGCGACCACCACGAGCGTTCTTCCCAGCCAGGTTTATCCTCCCGCCCCGGCGTCCTTGTATTCGACCCCATCGTCCACGCAGCAGGCCGATACGCCGCAGCCGGTGCGATTCGCCAATGTCAATCAAATTGTAGTCTCGGCCAGATCGGCGGGCGAGGTCCAGCAAGCCATCGAGGAAATCACCGCCCTGCTGCGGGAGCGGCATCACATCCGGCCCAACATGCCCGAAGATTTCACCATCCGCGACATGACCGAAATGGTTCGGACCATGAGTTCGACGACGGAGTTGATGACGACGCTGCTGCTGATCGTGGCGGCGATATCGCTGGTGGTGGGCGGAGTGGGCATCATGAACATCATGCTCGTTTCAGTCACGGAGCGGACGCGTGAGATCGGCCTGCGCATGGCGGTCGGCGCGCAGTCCGGCGACATTCTGCATCAATTCCTGATGGAGGCCATTGTGCTGTGCCTGATCGGCGGCGCGATCGGGATTGCGTTGGGGCGCGCCACTTCGGTTTTGGTGCGCCTGATTAAACACTGGCCCACGGCGGTGTCTGTAGGGGCCATCATCGTGGCGGTGGCGGTCTCGGCTCTGGTCGGCGTCCTTTTTGGTTTTTATCCGGCATGGAAGGCGTCGCGGTTGGACCCGATTGACGCGCTACGCTACGAATAAACCGCGGAGACTGCCCACGATCTGATTGCAATGAACAAGAGTTTTCCATTGACGCAAACGGCCCTGGCCGTTTCCCTCGCCGCGCTGACACTCATCAGCGGCTGCATGGCTGGCCCGGATTATCATCCGCCCAAAACCTCGACGCCGCCAACCTGGTCCAGCGCGAACAATGTCGCCGCGGCGGGCACCCGCCTCACGACCAACGCGGTCGATATGGCGCAATGGTGGGCCCGGTTTCAGGACCCCCGGCTTACCGAGCTGGTCAGCGCCGCGCTCTGCACCAACCTGGACGTGCAAATGGCCCAAGCGCTCCTGCGCGAAGCGCGCGCCGCCCGCGGCAGGGATGCGGGCGGACTCTGGCCCTCGGCGACAGCGTCCGGATCGGTCATCCACTCCGGCACGATGAACGGCGCGAACAAGAGCACCGCGTTGCACGCGGGCGCGGCAGCGGCGTGGAATTTGGATTTCTTTGGCGCCAACCGGCGGCAGCTTGAGTCGGATGACGCCGCCATCCAGGCCGCCCGCGAAAATATACACGACGCACAGGTGACGCTGGTCTCGGAAGTGGCGCTGGACTACCTTCAGGTGCGCGGCGCCCAGGAACAGATCGGCATCGCGCAGACCAATCTCCTCTCCGAAGCGCGCACGGCGGAGGTGACGCGCCAGAAAGGGGCGGCCGGGTTCGTGAGCGCGTTGGACGAGGCCAATGCCGACGCGCAAGTGGCGATGACGGCCGCGAGCATTCCGCCGCTGGAAACCACCATCCAGCAGAACATTTTCGCGTTGAGCATCCTGCTCAATCGTCCCCCCGCCGATCTGCTGGCGGATTTGTCCAAACCCGGCCCCATCCCGACGGCGCCGCCGGAAGTGCCGGTGGGGCTTCCCTCGGACCTGTTGCGGCGGCGGCCGGACATCCGAGCCGCGGAAGCCAATTTGCACGGGGCGGCGGCGCTCATCGGGGTGGCTGTGGCGGATTTTTATCCTCAATTCTCGTTGACGGGGTCGCTCAATTACCAGAACAACCTGGCGCGGGACCTGTTCGCGGGACCCAGCGGGATTTATTCCGGCGGCCCGCAGGTGAGCTGGCCGATTTTTTCGGGCGGCAGCACCATTTCCAACCTGCGTCTCCAGAAAGCGGCCACGGACGCGGCCTACATCACGTATCAGAAAACCGTGCTGGCGGCGCTGTCGGACGTGGAGAGCTACCTGGTGGCGTTTTCCAAGGAGTGGGACCATCGCAAGGCCCTGAGCGACGCGGTCATCAAGAACCGGCGCGCGCTGGAGCTGTCGCGGCAGCTCTATCAGGCAGGCACGGCGGAATTTCTGACGGTCCTGGACGCGGAACGCTCGCTCCTGGGTTCCGAGACCGCGCTGGCGCAAAGCCGGCAGGCCATTTCATCAGACCTGGTGAATATTTACCGGGCGCTGGGAGGCGGGTGGGAATAGGGCCGGCCGGGTTCAGGCGGCCAGCAGCCGGTAACCCACCCCGGCCTCTGTAACTAATAATTCAGGCCGGCTCGGATTCACCTCCAGCTTCTCCCGCAGGTGCCCGATGTAAACACGCAGATAATGGGTCTGCTCGCCATAGTTGGGACCCCACACTTCCTTGAGAATCTGGCGGTGCGTGACCACCTTGCCCGCGTTTCGCACCAGCAGCCGCAGCAGCGAGTATTCCGTCGGCGTCATCTTGATTTCCTTTCCCTGCACCAGGACCTGGCGGCTCGACAGATCGACCTCCAGGCGGCCGGAACGAAACACCGCGTTGTCCGCCATCGGCGCCCCGCGCCTGCGCGCCACGCGCAACCGGGCCAGAAACTCGGCCGTGCTGAAGGGCTTGGTGACAAAATCGTCCGCCCCGTTGTCCAGCGCGGATACTTTGTCGTCCTCTCCTTCGCGCACCGAGAGCACCAATACCGGCACCTGGCTCCATTCCCTCAGACGTTGCAACACGGTGACGCCGTCCATGTCGGGCAGACCCAGATCCAGCACCACGGCGTCAGGACGCCGTTGCGCGGCCTCGATGAGTCCTTCCTGGCCGGTGGCGGCATCGAAAACGCGGTAGCCGCTGCCTTCCAGCGCCACGCGCAGGAGCCGGCGGATTTGCACTTCGTCGTCAATAATCAGGACAACCGGGGGATGGGGGGTGGTTTCATTCATACAGTGGCGTCCACTGCCGGCTCGGGACTGCCCACGATCGGCAGAAATATGACAAATTCCGCGCCGCCTCCGGGCCGGTTGCGGGCCTCGACGCGCCCCTGGTGGGCCTCAACCAGGCCTTTGACAATGGAAAGCCCCAAGCCGGTCCCTCCGGCGGGGGCGCCGGGGACCCGGTAAAACTTCTCAAAGACATGCGGCAGGCTCTCCTCCGGCAGGCCCGGCCCGCGGTCCGCGACCGAAACCGCCATCTCGCCGCCGACCACGGCGGCCTTGACTTCAACACTCGTGCCTGCCGGGGTGTAATTGGCGGCGTTCAAGAGGAGGTTGCTCAGGGCTTGTTCGATCAGGACGAAATCCATCTTCACAAGCGGGAGCGGCTGGATCAGCGAAAGTGTCACCCGATGTTTGGACAGCTCGCGCTCGTCGCGGCGCAGGGTGACGTTGACGAGGTCGGAGACGTCGCACCATTCCAGGCGGGGCTTGACCTTGCCGCTTTCGAGGCGGGTCATATCGAGCAAGTTGCCGACCAGCCGGTTGAGGCGGGCGGCGCTCTCCTGGATTTCCTGGGTGAGCGTCAGTTGGAGCGGCGCCGGTTCCCTGACCTTGAGTTCCGCCAGGGCGGACGCGGCTGCCGTGATGGCGGCAATGGGGGTGCGCAATTCGTGGGAAATGGAGTTGAGCAGCGCCTTGCTCAGCTTCTCCGATTCGGCCAGAAGCTGCGCCTGTTGGGACTCGGCATCGAGCCGGAGGCGGTCCAGCACCAGGGCCGCCTGCCGGGCAAAGGCGCCCAGGAGATCGCGCTGTTCCAACGTCGGCTGATGATCTCCTTCCAGAGCCACTGCCAGCACGCCCACCGCGCCCCGGTTGGTTTGGAGGGGCAGATAGATCGCCGCGGCGGCGGGCAGGTTGTCGGTAAATCGTCCGGCCGTTTTTCCAAAACGAAAGGCCCACGCCGCCACGCTTTGCTCTTTATCGGAAACGGCAAAACTGCTGGCCGGATGCGCGTTGCGGGCCAGCGCCCCGCCCGGCTCCCGCAGGAGAATCGCCGCCTTCGCCTTGAAGGCTTGCTCCACCTGCCGCACCAATCTCTGCGCCACGTCATCAATTTCCGTGGCGTCCGCCAAATCGCGCGTCAACATATAAAGCGCCGTGGAGCGTTCCTCGCGCCGCCGCTCCGCCCGCTCCTGCCAGCGAATGCGGGAAACCAACTGCCCCAAAACCAGAGCCACCACAAAGTACATGCAAAACATCATGATGTCTTCGCCGTGAATCATTCGCAGCGAATAGCGCGGCGGCAGGAAAAAGTAGTCCCATAGGAGCGCGCTGATCGTGGCCGTCGCCAGCATCGGCCCGCGCCCGATGAACAAGGCCGCCAGCACCACCCCCAACAGGTAAACCAGCGCCAAGGCGTGCGGCGCCGCGATCGTATCCAGCACAATGTTCAATGCCGTGCAAACCGCCACCACCCCCAGGCCGGCCAGGTACTGCCCGAAGGAGAATTCAAACCCCGGCGCCGCGCGGCTTTCGCGCTGCGGACGCTCGGCGACTTCGGGACGCACCACGTGCAACTCGATGTGCCCGCTCTCCCGCACCAGGCGGCGAAGCAACCGGCCCCCGCCAAACCAGTCCAGCGCGCGGTCGGTCCCCGGTTTGCCCACCACGATTTGGGTGACATTCTGCTGGCGGGCCACGCGCAACAGGCCGCGGGCAACATCGGTATCGGCTGTCGTAATGATTTCCGCGCCCAGTTCACGCGCCAGCGCCAGATGTTGGGTCAGCCGCTCCTGGGCCTCCGGCGTCAGCGGCTGCGGTAGCTCGACATAAACGGCAACCCAGGGGCAATCAAAGTTATCCGCCAGCCGACGCGTCCACCGCACCATGTGCGGGGAATGAGGGCTGGCGCTGACGGCGACCAGGAGGCGATGGCCGGATCGCCACGGCCCGGTGATTTGCATCGCCTGGAGGTAGTCATGCACATCCTGGCCGACGTGGTCGGCGGCCAGGCGCAGGGCCATCTCGCGCAGGGCGTTGAGATTGCCCTCGCGGAAGAAGTTCATCATCGCCTGCTCGGCTCTCTCCGGCACATAGACCTTCCCTTCGTCCAGCCGCTTGAGCAGGTCTTCGGGCGGCAGATCAATCAATTCCATTTCCGCCCCGTCCAGCACGCTGTCCGGCACGGTTTCCTGGACCGCCGAGCCGGTGATCTGGCGGACGGTATCGACGCGGCTCTCGGCGTGCTGCACGTTCATCGTCGTATAGACGTCGATGCCCGCGTCCAGCAGTTCGATGACGTCCTGGTAGCGTTTGGCGTGGCGGGAGCCGGGAGCGTTGGTGTGGGGCAATTCGTCCACCAAGGCCAGTTGCGGGCGGCGGGCCAGCAGGGCGTCGAGGTCCATTTCCTCAAGGGTCACCCCTCGATAATCGACCTTGCGCCGCGCAATCAGGGGCACTCCGCCCACGAGCGCCTCGGTTTCCTTGCGGCCATGCGTTTCAACGTAGCCGATGACGACATCGACGCCCTCCCGCACGGCGCGCTGACCGGCGCGGAGCATGGCGTAGGTCTTGCCAACGCCTGCGGCCATGCCAAGAAAGACCTTGAACTTGCCCCTCTTGGTCGCCGCTTCGCTCTTCTGGATTGCCGCCAGCAAAGCATCCGGGTCTGGACGAATGTCCTCAGCCATGAGGCCACTCTATCGGGTCTCCTGGGAAATGGCAGCTAAAAATGAAGTTTGTCAGGCGCGCTTGCGCCATGTCCAGCAATGGAAGCGATCAGAGAGGAATCAGCCCACCGCCGCCCGGGACGGCCGGCGGGAACCGCCGAGCAGCGAACGCAGCTTGTCAAGCAGAAGATTCGTTTCGTAGGGTTTGCGCAACAGATGCCGGTGCAGGACGTTGGGCAACGGGGGCCATTGATCGGACGGAAGGTCGGTGCCGACAATCATGTTGGCGCCCGGATCAAAGGCATGAATCGCCGCCGCCACGGACTGCCCGTCGGGCGCTTCCACCGAAGCGTCCGCCAGCACCGCGCCGATGTCCTCCTGGTGGCGCTGATAAAGCTCCACCGCCTCGGCTCCATCAACGGTTACCAAAACCCGGTAGCCGCTGGCGTTCAACACGGTTTCCAACAACGCTCCCAGGAACGCGTCCTCCTCAACCACCAACACCAGTTCGTCCTGGCCGCGCATCGGTTCCGGCAGCACGCGGGCCGGATGCCGCGCCGGCGCCGCTTCCGTCGCCGGCAGATAAATCGAGAATTCCGTTCCCTGGCCCGGCTCGCTCTTGACCTGTATGCATCCGCCGCACCCGGTGACAATCCCCAGCACGGTCGAAAGCCCCAGTCCCGGCCCTTTTCCAATGTCCTTGGTCGTGAAGAACGGATCAAAAATGCGGTCCAGATTTTCCGGCGCTATGCCAACGCCCGTGTCGGCCACGCGCCAGACGACATACCTGCCGGGGCGCGCGTTGGGAATGGCGGCGGCCGCGGCGGCGTCGAGTGTCTCATTGCGAGCCTCGATGGTCAGGGTGCCCCCCAACGGCATGGCTTCGCGCGCGTTGGCGCAAAGGTTCATCAGGGCCTGGTGCAACTCGGCGCTGTTGCCCTCCACGATCCAGAGGTCCTTCGGGGCGGAAAAGTCCACGCGGATCGTTTTGGGAAATGTGTCCGTGAGGAAACCCGCCGCGTCGCGCAGGAGCCGGTAGGTGTGGAGCGGGGCCTTCTTGCTGGCGCCGCTCCGCGAAAACGTTAAAATCTGTTTGACTATATTGGCTCCGCGCGCCGCCCCGCGCTCCATGTTTTCCAGCAGCGCAAGAGTAGCCTCGTCTTGAATCTGCGCCCGCAGCAGCGGCCCGATCATCAGGACCGGCGCCAGCACGTTGTTGAGATCGTGGGCGATGCCCCCGGCCAGCGTGCCGATGCTGTCCATCCTTTGCGCCCGGAGGAATTGCGCTTCCAATTCCTTTCTCTCCGTAATGTCGGTGTTGATGACCAGCACGGCCTCGGGTTGGCCCTGCCCGTCGCGCACCAGGGTCCATCGGCTTTGCACCAGGACCGTCTTGCCGTTCTTGGCCACGTGCCGCAACTCGCCGCTCCATTCGCCCCGGTCCAGAGCCAGCCAGGCCTTGCGCTCCTTGTCCGCCGCCGTTTGGCTGCCGCAGTAGCGGGTGTCAACCTTCACGCTGGTGATCTCCTCCGCGGTCCAGCCGTACAGGTGTTCGGCGCCCTTGTTCCAAAATCGCACCCGGCCCTCCAGGTCCAAAACGAGGATGGCGTCCCGGGCCAAATCCAGCAGGCGGGCTTGTTCCCGCAGGATGGCGTTGGCTTGAACCAGTTTGACGGTGCGGTCCTGCGCCAGCTTGTCCAGATAATCCAGTTTCATCTTGGATTCCTGGTGCCAGCGCCATTTGCCCGTCAGAGCGTTGGCCAATTGCAGCACTTCGATGGTGTCGAAGGGCTTCTTGAGTATCACCAACTGGTCCTCGTGCCCCACTCGTGAGAGCATCTCTCCCAGCGAGTAATCCGAATACGCCGTGCAAATCACCACCTCCAGGTCCGGGCACACTTCCCAGATGCGCACCGTCGTCTCGATCCCATCCCATCCCGGCGGCATCCGCACGTCGATAAAACCCACCGCGTAAGGGCGCCCCTGTTTGAGCGCTTCCTGGACCCGCGCCAGCCCTTCTTGCCCCTGATAGGCGGAATCCACCTCGAACGTCGGCATTCGCGACGTCTCCGTCGCCGCCCCAAAAAGGAACTCCTCCGTCGCCGCCATGGGCGCGCCCGCGCCGGCCGACGGGCAGAGTATCTTGCGAAAATCCTCGTGGAGCGACGGGTTATCGTCCACCACCAGAATTCGATGATTCTTCTCGCAAGTTAAAGGGTCCATGTCTTGAGCGCGCTTGTTCCGCGCAGTTGCCATGCTTACTGTTACGGTATCGTCACATACCACTGCGGCCTTGAGAGCAAAATGCAAGCCTTTTTTTCCGCCATCAGCTCAACTCCCGCAGCAAATGATGCAAAAAGGCGACGTTGTCGATTTGCACATACGTCATTGCTCCGCCCATTCGGGAGTAACTCTTGCAAAAACGCAGATAGTAGGCCGGGTTATCCTTGGGCGGCTCGCCCCCCTTCCAATCCCAGCCGCCGCCGTCCTGCAAGTCAACCACATATATATGATGGCCCCGGACCACCGGCCGGCCCGCCTGCAACCTCAAATTGTTAACGCAACTCAGGCTCTTCTCGAACACCTGCGGCCCCATGATCGCCGAGCCGATCGACAGCGCCACCCCGCCGTCCAACGCCTCCACCGCCCCGCCAAAAATTCCAAAATCCACCCCCGCCGCCCGCCCAATGGCCGCCCCGTTGAACATCGGATGATTGGCGATGATGTCGTAGCCGATCCCCGGATGGACCGTCAGCGGAACCTTCATCTTGAAACACCGCGCCAGCACGCTGGTTTCCTTCCACCGATGCGCCACCTCATGCCGGCCGGCGGCCAGCCCGTGCTCCCGCATGGCCCGCAGCAATTCCGCCCGCGCCGCCGCCAGCGCGTGGCCGGGCGCCTTTCGCAACGCGGCCTCCAGCGTCTTTTCAGACGGCAGCCGTGCGCCGTCCTGGCTGATAAACCTTCCCAGCGCGCTCCCGAACCCCTCCCCCGCCGCGCCGCCCGCCAGCAGCGCCAGATGGATGTTCCGGCCCGTCTCCGCCCACGCGCCAAAGGTGCCCGCCGCCACATTCGCCCTGACGTCTTCAGTCGAAACGCCCGCGAAGGCGAATTCCCAATCGTGAATCGCCCCCGCTCCGTTGGTGGCCAGGTGCGTGATCCAATCCCCCTCCAACAGCCGCAGAACAATCAGCGCCGCCCCGTTCTTGATCAGATGCGCCCCGTAAATGAGCATCACCCCGGCCCCTCTCTTGCGCGCCTCCGCGATATGCCGCGCGCACCGCCGAATATCCGCCAGCTTCCACCCCGGGCAGGGCGCCGGCTTTGAATCCGGCTCGACCAGAATATCCTCCAACCGCGCCAAGCTGTCGCGTTGCGCGAGTGGAAAGACTTTCAGCTTCCTCAAATTGATCGGCGCCGCCATATCGGGTCCAAAACATGACCCTGACAAACATCCCCCCGCCAGTAAAGCGGCAATTTAAGGTGCACAAGGGTGCATAAGCCTGCATAAGCGCCGAAATCTCCGCCTCGCGCGGCGAAAAAGCACGCGACTGGATATGCCGGACGCTCATTCCCAACACCAGAACCGTGAGCCTGCTGTTTCTCCTTGGGGGAGAGGATTAAGGTTAGGGCGAGCCAAGTCCTTGAACACTTTGCCGCAACAAAACTACCGTAATTNNTTTCCGTAACCAGCGAACTCCGCTCCATCCGGGAAACCCCTGCCGCCGTCGATTCAAGGCGGAAATAGGCGCAAAAAACAACACCACTGCCCAACAGCCCTGAAAAAACGGCTTACAGCGCGAAGCGGGTGTGACGGTTCGCGCCNNACAGAAGATGGAGATTGCAAGAGCTTTTCCCGCAGAACATCCGCCGTCGCCTGGCTTAGGCGGGACAAGCGCGGATGACGCGGAAGATCGGAAAACAACGCAAAAATGCCATGAAAAACAAATTCCAAATCGGGGCGAGCAGCATCCGCGAGCGGTGCAGCCCGACAATTTGGTTCCGCCCCCGCGAGTCCCCAGTTTTTCAATCGAGTCAGGGTCTCGCAGGCGCTCGCCCTTCCCGCCTTTGGGCTGCTTGCGCCTTTGCAGTTTTATGCGTTTTGCCTTGAGCCTTCCGCGCGTTTGGCGTTCCGCGTGGGCAAAAAGCCTCCGGCGATTCTGGACAAACTTGGCGCTCTCTGCCAGTGTTTCTGAATGGACAAGCGCCCGGCAACGAAATCGAGACCGAAAGAGGCGAAGTACCTATATTTGCCCGGGAATGACCAACCCCAGAGCACATTCACATGAGCGAGGAATATGGAGGTCAGGAAATGGAAGCCATCCACAAGCAGGTTGCCGGGTGGTTCGATGGTTTCGTCAGCAGCCCTCATTACGACCCCTTGACGGAAACGCAAAAGGACAAGGCGCCGGGCATTGTCCGGTGCTTTGCCGAATACAGTTTCCGCCATATCGGGGTGGCGCCGGAGAAATGGAACCCTGGCGACCTCACCGAGTGCTGTCTCGATATCCTGCCCCAAAAAATATCAGCCGGACCCGACTTTTTCCAGGCGCTGGCCCCCGTGCTGTCCGCCTTCTTCATTTTCCTGGCGGAGAAGGGCCTGTTGAGCAATGCCCGCGCCTTGGCCAGGACCGTGGCCGAACTGGATAAGCAAATCGTTGCCGCCTCACAGGATGAAGTCCATTGGGGGCCAGCCAAAGCCTTCGCGATGGCAGCCCTGAAAGCGGGCGTTGATCTCAACGATCGGCAGGCCGTGGACGAGTTCATGGCCTCATTCAATCTCCAACTCATGGCCCGGAGGCGACCGGCCCCACAAGCGCCTTTTTATCCGACACCCCCCTTCCCTGCGCCAGTGGCGCCCGTGCGTCGCTCCGAACCCAAAGTCGGACGCAACGACCCCTGTCCGTGCGGCAGCGGCAAAAAGTTTAAAAAGTGTTGTGGTCATTGACCGGGGAAAGGGACGGGGCATGGCAATCAATAATAACCCAATCCTGCGACCCGTCGAAAATGTTCTCAATGTGCGCGAATCTGCGCCGAGAGTGCCGCGGCGAGCCAATCACGCTGGCTTCCAGCATGAGGATTCAAGCGCAATAGACGTGGATTCCATGCCAGGCGATACTGAAAGACCAACGCGGCGATTGGCGGAATCCGCAGTGGCAGGAATTCCGTCGCGCTTCCGCGAGGTTCAAGAAAATCAGGCAGGAAAGCTGCGGCTTGCCGCTTCTCCAATATCGCTCTGGCCTGGGAAAAAGTCTCGCAGATCATGCGGGCCTCGTAACCGCGGAGCGATTCATGGTTCAAGACCGGGAATTCCTGCACCGCCATGATTAATGGAAGCCGCCGCTGTTTGAAAGCTTGGACCGCTTGGGCGCCGACCTGGAACAAATCCCGAGGCACCCATAATTTCAGCCGCCAGGCTCCAATTTCCTTCATTTGCAATGGCCGACTGATCGCCGTGGCAGTGATAACGCCGAAATCCAGCGTCAGATCATGCAGACGCCGCTCGACGATGTCGTCAGAGACAACTTCGAGGGCATAACGCGCGGCGGATTTCGAGTTTTGCCGATCCGCCAGGACGGGAAGCAGAAACGCCTCGACGGCAGTCGCGCTGCCTCCAATCCGGAAGGTCTGTTCCTCGGCAAGGGACCCTCGCTGGAAGTTTGAAAGCCCGAGCAGAAAAAACCGGGAAATCCTCGCCAACTCCTTGCCGCTGGCCGTCAACCGAATCCCCTTTCCCTGCCGCTCAATCAACCGGATTTGGAAGAAANNGCCGACAGGTTTTGGAGTGCGGCACCGCTTTGCCCACGCACAAGCGTCTTCCCAATACTCTGTTCACTTAGGCAGCCCAAGCTATGGTTTGATGACAGCAAAGACTTGTTTTTCAACGGAACGGGGTTATTTTTCCGCCATGAGCAAGATTGAGGAAAT
>PLGF01000086.1:0-7617 GCA_003138485.1 Verrucomicrobiales bacterium
TGATGAGATAGGGAAACAGCGGACCCTGGCGCGGACGGCGCAGGATCACCTCCCAGGCTTTGGGGCCGATGCGGCAGCCGCTCAGACTGGAGGTTTTCAGGCGGTTGTAGGAAAAACCGCGCTTCTCATAATCCAAATCCCCGGCCTGGAGCGAGGCGATGTCCGATTGCGAACCGCCGAAATGCCAGCACAACTCGTAGAAATCCCGGCGCTCGGCGTTGCCCTCGCGGGTGGCAATGCAGCAGTGCTCGTCCCAGGTGATGGCCCGTTGCTCCTTGTGCTTGATCTTGGGAAATTTCTTTTTCGGCAGGATCGGCACCGGCAGCCAGCCCATGTCCAGACAATGGTTCTGGATGCGGCGCAGATAAACATTGGTGCAGACCGTGCCGGCGCGCAGCACCGCCATGAAATCATCGGCTGCCGTCATGACCACGACCTTCTTGCGGATGAGGTTGAAGGCAGGGTCCTTGATGGCCGTTTCCCAGCGATGCAGCGTCGGCCCCTGCTTGTCCTGGATGATGTCCTCCATCACTTCCTGCCAGATCCGCCTGACCAGCCTCGGGTCGGCGGCGGACAGGTAGGCCATCCCGATCTTGCGGTTGATGTGGGGGTTCTTCAGCGCCTCGTTCTTGTGCCGCACGAGCCGTTCCGCCTCCTTGCGGTCTTTTGTCTTCAGGCTCGTGCGGGAACCGCTCTGCGTGTCCTTGCAGTAAAACATGCCGTCCCGGCTGCCCAGTTGCACAATTCGATATTGCTCTTTCATACCTGGATGCAAGGTCTTCCAAGAGCAATTCCTCGCCAACAGGTATGCCGCCGGTTTCCACCGGGTTTCCGCTGGTTTCCAGCGAATGCCTGTTTTTGGTGCACATTTTGGTGCACATCGGGGGTTTTTGGCCGATTTTCGGCCCCTGCCTCACTTCAAGCTCGCCGGACTCCGAGGGAATCGGCGAATGGAGGCGGGGGTCGGAATNNTTACCACTTGGCTACCCCGCCATCCTCTTTCAGCCTACCCACTATTGGCCCGCGTGCAAGTTCCGTTTTTCCCGCTGGTCTCCGCGCCGCGGCCATATCCCAGGCGCCGCCGCTCTTTCCACAAATCCTTTGGCTTGACTATGCCGGCCGGCGTGATGATGCCGGTGATCAATTCCGGCGGCGTGACGTCGAAGCCCGGATTTCGCGCGGGGCTGGTGGGGTTGGCAATGCGCACGTAGATGCTTTCTGATGTTTTTCTTCTCGGTTTCCCGTCCAGCCGCCCCGGCACGCCCCAAGCGCCCAGGACTTCGCCATCGCTCCGCTCTTCAATGGGAATGTCCATCCCCCGGCGCAAGGTCCAGTCGATGGTCGAAAACGGGAGTGCGACGTAAAAGGGGATGCCGTGCCGGGCGGCCAGGACTGCTTTGGTGTAGGTTCCAATTTTATTGGTGACTTCGCCGGTGCGGCCCAGGGCGCGGTCGCTGCCGACGATAACCAGGTCGATTTCGCCGCGCTGCATCAGATGGCCGGCGGCGTTGTCGGCGATGATTTCGTGAGAGATGTTTTGCTGGGCCAGTTCCCAGGCGGTGAGGGTGGCACCCTGGCAGCGGGGCCGGGTTTCGTCGCAGAAGACGTGAAAGGGGCGGCCCGCCTGTTGGGCGGCGTAGAGGGGCGCGGTGGCGGAGCCGACATCGACGAAGGCCAGCCAGCCAGCGTTGCAATGGGTCAGCACCCGGCTGTTGCGGCGGATGAGTTTGGCGCCGTGGCGGCCGATGGCCTGGCAATGCCGGACGTCGTTGTTGGCGAATTCCTCCGCGGCGGCCAGGGCCAGGGCTTGTTGTTCTTCGACGGTGGCTCCGGGCCGCATGGCCTGGCAAACGGCGCGCATGGCGTTGACTGGATCGACGGCGGTGGGCCGGGCGGATTGGAGGGTTTGAAAAACGGTCTGGACGTGGCGCGAGAATTTCTCCAGGTCCCGTCCGCGAAAAGCGCGCGCGCCCTGGGCCAGCCCGTAGGCGGCGGTGGCGCCGATGGCGCCGGCGCCCCGGACAACCATTTGCTGAATAGCGTCCGCCGTGGCGCGAAAATCGGTGATGGCGGCAATGGTGAATTGATGCGGAAGGCGGCGTTGATCGATGAGGAGGAGGGCGTTTCGGCGGCTGTCGAAAGTGACGGTGCGGTAGTGGGCGGTGCGACCGTGGAGGGTGACATTCATGAAAGGGGAGATGGTGGGAAGGGACGGCGGCGGGCAGGGGAGGGTCTAGGGGGCTTTGACCTTCATCCGGCGAAGTTTGGCTTGAATGCGCTTATAGTCGGGGTGTTGGCGGAGGTTTTTGAGATCGGGGTCCCGGGCCAGATGTTTGAAGCCGCGGTAGCCCAGATTGATGGCGGTTTCCAGGGCTTCGATGGCCGGGGCCAACTGGTGGGTGAGCGAGTAGCTGCAGGCCAGATTGTAGTGGACGATGGAGTCGGCTGGGCAGAGCTGGGCCAGGCGTTCGTCGATCCGCAAGCCTTCGGCGTGGCGCCCGCGGCGGGTGTAATTGTCGCCCAGGATTTTGAGGGCTTCGACGTAGGAGGGGTCGCGGCGCGAGAGGCCCTCGAGGAAGAGAATCTCCAGGTCCAGGTCTCGCAATTCCCGCGGCGTCAGCCGTTTTCGCGCGCTGTGGGTCGTTTTTGACATCGCAACATCGTTGACATACTGGGCATGATATTGCCAGCGTTGCAGATTTATTGCAAGATTTTGCTTCGAAGAATGAATTGCTTTGTGACAGGGGCCTCGGGATTTATCGGGGCCAATTTGGTCCGCCAGCTTTTGGCGGGCGGCCATCGGGTCAAGGCCTTGGTGCGGGCCGGCGCGGATGCGCGCGGGCTGGCCGGGGTGGATTGCGAGCGGGTGGAGGGGGATGTCGCGCGGCGGGCGTTCCTGGAAGGGGCCATGCGCGGCTGCGAGTGGTGTTTTCACGTGGCGGCCAGTTACCATCTTTGGCTGCGCGATTACCGGCCCATGTACACCGCCAACGTGGAGGGAACGCGCCACGTTCTGGAAGCCGCGGGCGGAGCCGGTTGCCGGCGCATTGTTTATACGAGCACGGTGGGGTGCATCGGCCTGCCGCACCCGGCCAACGGGCGGATTGCGCCCACCGATGAGGCAACTCCCGTGAGCGGGGCGCAGATGAGCAATCATTACAAGCGGTCCAAGTGGCAGGCGGAGGAAGTGGCGCGGGAATTGGCCGCCAAAGGTTTGCCGGTGATCATTGTCAACCCGAGCACGCCGATCGGGCCGCTGGACGTAAAGCCGACACCGACGGGCAAGGTGATCGTCGATTTTCTGAATCGGAAGATGCCCGCGTATTTGGACACGGGTTTGAATTGGGTGCATGTGCGGGACGTGGCGGCCGGGGAGATTCTGGCCGCTGAGAAGGGCAGGGTGGGGGAGCGGTATATTCTGGGCAACGCGGAGGGGAATTGGACGATGCGGGAGACGCTGGAAGTTCTGGAGGAGTTGACGGGCGTGCCGGCGCCCAAGTTTCGCGCGCCGTACGCGCTGGCGCTTCTGGCGGCCTACTGTGATGAGGCGGTTTCGGCCATTTCGGGCCGCCCACCCAAAGCGCCGCTGGCGGGCGTGCGGATGGCTAGATATAAGATGTTTTTCAACCCGGCCAAAGCGATTCGGGAATTGGGCCTGCCGCAGACTCCGCCGCGCCAGGCCTTTGCGGACGCGGTGGAGTGGTTCCGCCAAAACGGCTATGCCGCGCGAGCATGAACTAGTGTGAAAGTGTCGTGATCCGCATTGCTTTTTTGCGCGGAGAGTGTAGCAATGGAGCGCGCGCCAAACGAAGATGAATACCGAAGATCAAATCGCCTTGTTTCGCAACGCCTACGAAGCCCTTCGCGCCGAGATCGGCAAAGTCATCGTAGGGCATCACGAGATTGTGGAGGGGACATTGCAGGCCATCTTCGGCGGAGGGCATGTGCTGCTGGAGGGCGTGCCGGGTTTGGGCAAGACGCTCCTGGTGCGGACTTTGAGCGAGGTGCTCGATATGAGCTTCAATCGCATCCAGTTCACCCCCGATCTGATGCCGGCGGATATTTTGGGCACCAATATCGTGATGGAGGTCGCCGACGGACGCCGCGAGTTTCAATATCAGCGCGGGCCGATCTTCGCGCATTTGGTCCTGGCCGACGAAATAAACCGGGCGACGCCCAAAACGCAGTCGGCGATGCTCGAGGCGATGCAGGAGAAGAGCGTGACGGCCGGGGGCGAAATCCGCAAGCTGGCGGAGCCGTTTTTTGTGCTGGCGACGCAGAATCCGATTGATCAGGAGGGGACGTATCCGCTGCCGGAGGCGCAGTTGGACCGGTTTTTCTTCAAACTGATCGTGGGCTACCCGACGGGGGAGGAATTGACCGAAGTGTTGACGCGCACGACCGAAGGGGCCAGGCCGGAGCTGGCGCGGGTGTTGACCAAGGAGCAGGTGATCGAATTGCAGAAGTTGGCGCGCCAGGTGCCCGTCGCGTCGCACGTCAAGGATTACGCGGTGCGGCTGGTGTTGGCGTCGCATCCCAAAACGGAAACGGCCGCGCCGATCGCCAATCAGTATCTCCGTTTTGGGAGCAGCCCGCGCGGCGGGCAGACGCTGCTGCTGGCGGCCAAAGTGCGCGCGTTGACGCGCGGGCGGTTTAACGTGAGTTTTGAGGACATCCAGACGGTGGCGTTGGCGGCGTTGAGACATCGGCTCATTTTGAATTTCGAGGCGGAGGCCGAGGGGATTACAACGGACCACGTCATCGCGCAGATATTGAAGGACGTGCCCCGGGACGTCGCGGCGATTGAAGCGTGAGGCGCCCGATGGCCCTGCTTTCGATCGAACTTCTCCGGCGGCTGGAACAGTTTCAATTGCTCGCCGCGCGGCGCTCCAAGAGCACGGCCAAGGGCGAACGGCGCAGCAAAGCCCGCGGGCAATCGGTGGAGTTCGCCGACTACCGCAATTACGTGGCGGGGGATGATTTTCGCCGGCTGGATTGGAATCTTTATGGCCGGCTGGACAAGCTTTTTCTCAAACTTTACGAGGAGGAGCGCGAACTGCCGGTGCGGATTCTTCTTGACGCTAGCGAGTCGATGACGTTCGGGACGCCGCCGAAGTTTGATTTCGCGCGGCAAGTCGCGGCGGCCGTCGGCTACGTGGCGCTGTGCGGATTCGACCGGGTGGGCGTCCATATATTTCCAGAGCTGGACCCGGCGGCGCCGGGAGCGGAGGCCGCGGCCTTGAGCGCGGAGATGGCGGCGCGCGGGGGGGTGCGCGCGGTGCGCGGACGCAAGTCGGCGCTGGAATTCTTTCAGAACCTTTCGCAGTTGACCGCGCGCGGGGCCGGTGATTTGAACGAGGGCCTGCGGCGCGGCGCGCTGGCGTCGCGGCAAACGGGCGTGGCGGTGGTTTTGAGCGATTTTTTGGACCCCGCGGGATACGAGGCGGGGCTGAACGCGCTGATCAGCCGGGGATTTCAAGTCAACGCCATTCAAATCCTGGCGCCGGAGGAGTTGAATCCGCCCGCCTACGGGGACCTGCGCCTGGTCGATGCGGAGACGGGCGCGTTGCAGGAAGTGACGTTTGGCAAATACCGTCTCAAGGCCTACCAGCAGACGGTGCGGAATTTTTGCCAGCGCCTGCGCGAGTTCTGCCAGGGCAGGGGAGTGAGTTTTTTCAGCGTCAGCTCCGAGACTTCCCTCGAGGACCTTTTGTTGAAGCAACTGCGCCAGTCCGAAGTTTGGGGGTGAGAGAGTTGAATTCGACGCGTTGCATCCTTTCAACAGTGGGCTTGTCTAAGTTGTAGAGGCAGTCGAACAATGCGGTTTTAAAGGAAGCGGGGCCGCGGGAATGGGCCGCGGCCAGTTCAGCCGCAATCCCGTAGCATGCCAGCGCGCCCGCCGCCGCAAGAGGGAAATCAGGCTCAATGGCGGCGAAGGCGCCAATGACGGAAGCGGCCATGCAGCCGGTCCCAACGACGCGCGTCATCAGGGCGTTCCCGTTCTGGACGTGATACGTTTTCCCGTCGCCGGCCACGATGTCCACCTCGCCGGTGATGACGACCGTTGCCTGACGGCCCACCGCCAGCCGTTGCGCCACCGCCGCCAGGTCGGCGCCGATTTCGGTGGAATCGACGCCTTTGGTGCGGATGTTTTGACCGCTGACGCGGGCGATTTCAGAAGCATTCCCCTTGATGATATTGATTTTGACCTGGTCCAGCAGTTCGGCGACTTTGCGGTCGCGCAGTCCGGTGGCGCCCGCGCCGCACACGTCCAGAATGACCGGGATGCCTTTTTGATTGGCGGCCGCCGCCGCCGTTTTCATCGCCTCGACAAACTCCACCGTCAGGGTGCCGATGTTGAGCACCAGCGCGGAAGCAATGCGCGTCATATCGGCGACTTCCTCCGGCGCGTGGGCCATGACAGGTGAAGCGCCGAGGGTCTTGACGATTTGGGCGCAGTCATAAATCGTCACCCAGTTTGTCAAATGATGCACGACCGGGCTTTTGGAGCGCACCTGTCGCAATAAGTCGTAGGCCCTTAATGTTGTCTTCATCATTCAAGAGACTTTACCACGGATGGACACGGATGGACACGGATAAGAAAAAGAAAGGAGAGAATAACGCATAAGACGCAACGCGGCGGCTGCAACCCATAAAGCCGTTTGGACAGAGACTTAACCACGGATTTCCCAGAGCGGCGAAACCTCAACCAAAAACATGTTTTTGACAGGATGAACGGGATTTACAGGATAAAATCCTTCGGAACTTGTTTTTTACGAAAGGGCCGCCTCTTGTGTTTTTATTCCAAACATTTCCCCATCCTGTGCATCCTGTAAATCCTGTCTCAAAATCCGCATGTCCCCCGCTGGCGGCTCAGGGCGAGATGATGAAGAGATTTAACCACGGATGGACCCAGTCAGGCCGCTTGGGAAAAGGGATTGGAGAACGGGCCTTTGCAAGACGTTGGGCTTAACGATCCAGTCCCTTTGGGATTGACGAAGGAGTCATGTAAAACGTCTTGATGGAGACTATTTTGAAAACGATGACATTAAGCGCTGTGCTGAATCCTGAGGAGGGCGGCTACATTTCCCTCTGCCAGGAACTGGATATTGCAAGCCAGGGCGATACGATTGAGGAGGCGCTGGCCAATCTCAAGGAGGCGCTGGAAGGGGTCTTGGAAACGGCCAGCGCGGAGGAAGTGCGGACGCGGCTCAAGAAGCCGGCGTTATTCACCCGCATTGAGGTGGAGTGTGCCTAAACCGGGAGTTTTTTCCGGCGAGGAAATTGCTCGAATCATGGAATCCGAGGGTTTCGTTCGCGCCCGGCAGGCAGTCACCTGATCATGCAGCGGCGGACGGACGGTGGAACGATCACGGTGCCCGTGCCGCTGCATCGCGCCGTGCGAATCGGCACGCTGCAATCCATCATTCGGCAATTTGCCATTGCGCGCGAACGCTTTCTCGTTTGAAATCCTGGATATTGTCGGGGTATCGCTCCGGGACAAGGGCTGGAGCCATGTTTGACATCTGCGGCATTCTGTTCCGCGGGCTGAAAATTCTTGCAATTTCTTTCCGTAGTGTTACATTTCATAAGTAGGCTTGTTCTTTGAAATGCTGT
>PLGF01000086.1:7652-24816 GCA_003138485.1 Verrucomicrobiales bacterium
CGCGAGCAAATCCTTCGGGAGATTGGTATTTTGAATCTTTGTCGGGCCGGAGCCGTGCCAGGGGGGACATGTCCATCCTTGTCGCGCCGTGGCGCATGCCGCGAAGGCGGACGTGGTTAAAAAATCACGGTAAATTACGCCAAATTACGGTAAATTACGGTGGTTTTGTTGCGGCGCATGGATTGAACGTGCAACTAATGTTTCAAATTGTTCCACGTGGAACAAGCCGGCCCCATCCAAAGGGGGCGGATTGAAACGCGCCCGGCATGTTTTTAATGGAATGACTTCGGACTCGACGGCGGGGGATTGGTGAACTAATCTGCGGGAATGTCGAAGACAAAAAGCGCTGAGAACACACCGGCCGGAACGCCGGACGTGCCATTCGAAGAGGCGATCAAAAGGCTTGAGGGCATCGTGGAGTCGATGGAGGGCCAGGATTTGCCGCTGGAAACGCTGCTGGCCCGTTACGAGGAAGGGGCGCGCCTGGCCCAATTGTGCCAGGCGAAGTTGAGCGAGGCGGAGTTAAAGGTGCAGCAATTGGAGAAGAACGCCAAAGGGGAATTGAGCTTGAAAGCCGCCAACGCGGAAACCGTATGAGCCGCTATCTGGATATGGTCGATCAGCCCACGCACGTCAAGAAGCTGACTCTGGAACAACTGCAACAATTAGCCGCCGAGATCCGCGTCGAGTTGATCACCAAGCTGGCCAAGAACGGCGGCCATCTGGGGCCCAATCTGGGCGTGGTGGAATTGACCATCGCGCTCCATTATGTTTTTTCGACGCCGCGGGACAAATTCGTCTGGGACGTGAGCCATCAAAGCTATGTCCACAAGCTCCTCACGGGCCGGAAGAACCAGTTTCACACCATCCGCGGAACCGGCGGCTTGAACGGGTTCGCGTTGCGCACGGAAAGCGAGCACGATTGCTACGGGGCCGGACACGCGGGCACGGCGTTGTCGGCGGCCCTTGGGATGTGCGCGGCGCGAGATCAAAGGGGGTCGGACGAGGACGTGGTGTGCATCTTTGGCGACGCGGCGCTGACCAACGGAATTTCTTTCGAGGCCCTCAACAACCTGGCCCACACCACGCGGCGGTTTATCGGGATACTCAACGACAACGAATGGAGCATCGCCAAGAACGTGGGGGCCATATCGTCGTATTTGAACAAGCTCATCACGAATCCGCGCTATAACCGGATGCAAAAGGACCTGGAACGCTGGATCAAACGGATGCCCAAAGGCACGCTGGCCGTGCGCCTGGGGCACAGGGCCGAAGAAGCCCTCAAAGGAGCTTTCGCGGAGGTCGCTTTGCAACAGAACCCCGAGAACCAGGAAGCCGACGGACGGGGCGGCTACGGGAGCAGCCTGATCTTTGAGGAAATGGGCCTGCGCTACCTGGGGCCGATCGACGGGCACGACTTGCCGCTGCTCATCAGTTCGCTGGAGTTTGCCAAGACGAGCGAATTGCCGGTGGTCCTGCACGTTCTGACAAAAAAGGGCAGGGGCTACGAGGCGGCCGTGAACCAGCCGGAGAAATTCCACGGCCTCGGCCCTTACGACCCCGTGACCGGCAATACGCCGCCGGCCGCGCCGGGCACACCGCCCAGTTATCAGGATGTCTTCGGCCAAACGATGGTCAAGTTGTGTCAGAAGGACAATTCGGTCGTGGGCATCACTGCGGCGATGCCGACGGGCACGGGGCTGAAGGCATTGGAGAAGGCGATGCCCAAGCGGTGCTACGACGTGGGCATCGCGGAGGAGCACGCGGTCATCTTCGCGGCCGGGATGGCGACGATGGGATTCCGCCCCGTGTGCGCGATTTACTCGACGTTTTTGCAGCGCGCCTACGATTGCATCGTGCATGACGTCGCGTTGCAGGATTTGCCGGTGATATTTTGCATGGACCGCGCCGGGTTGTCGGCCAACGACGGGCCGACGCATCACGGTTTGTTCGACATCGCCTATCTGCGGTGCGTGCCCAACGTGATTGCCATGGCGCCCAGAAACGAGGATGAACTGGCCGACATGATGTTCACGGCCACGCTCCAGAAGCACCCGGTGTTCATCCGCTATCCGCGCGGCGCGGGCGTGGGGGTTCCTGTCAAAGACCAGCCGGCCCTGCTGGAAATCGGAAAGGCGGAGGTGACGCGCAATTTTGGCGGCGCGGCCGGCCGGAAGGTGGCGTTCTTTGGGTTGGGCAACATGCACGCCGTGGCCGTTGAGGCGGCGGCGCTATTGACTGCCGAAGGCCTGGACTGCGCGGTCATCAACCCCCGTTTCACCAAGCCGCTGGACGAGGGGACGACGGAGTTTTTCGCGCGGGCCGCCGATGTGGTAGTCACGCTGGAAGACCACGTCCTGGCCGGCGGTTACGGCGCGAGCGTGCTGGAATTATTGAGTGACAAACGCATTGGCGCGCCCGTGGTGCGCATCGGCTGGCCCGACCAGTTCATCGAACATGCCACGACCGTCGAGCATCTGCGCGAGAAATATGGCCTGACCGCCGCCCGCGCAGTCGAACAAGTCAAGGCCGTTCTGGCGCGGGAAGAGCCGGCGCGGTTGACGGCCAAGGCCTAATCCATTGTGGACTCTCCCATTCCCGCCGTGGGCGACAGGGCGCGCCTGACCATCGAGGATATTGGGTTTGGCGGGGAAGGGGTCGGGCGGATGGGGGAGTTTGTGGTGTTTGTGCCGTTTGTGGCGCCCGGTGAAACGGTGGAAGTGGAATTGACCGAGGTCAAAAAGAGGTTTGGCCGGGCGCGCCTGATCCACATGCTGGAGGCGTCGCCGGAGCGAGTGGCGGCGCCGTGCCGCTACTTTGGCGCCTGCGGGGGCTGTCAATATCAACATCTGGCGTATCCCGAACAATTGCGGATCAAGCGCAAGCAGGTGGGCGACCTGTTCGAGCGGATTGGCGGGTTTCCGGCGGGGCTGGTCGATCCAGTCATCCCCTGCCCAAGCCCCTACGGCTACCGCAACCGGCTGATGATTCGCAGCCAATGGGACAAATTCAAACAGGGCTTGAACATCGGCTTCATCCGCGCGGACAGCCGGCTGGTGGTTGATGTCGAAGAGTGCAAAATCGCCGAACCGGCCCTCAACGAGGAAATCCTCCGCGTCCGGCGGCATCCGCCGCCCAAGGGGGGGATCAAAGTCGTGTTGCGCGTGGCGGCGGAGGGATGGGCCGTGCCGGCGGATTCGTTCTTTCAGAACAATTTCTTCCTGCTGCCGCAACTGGTGGAGACCGTGCGCGGGCGGTTGCGCGAGAGCGGCGCGCGTTACCTGATTGACGCCTATTGCGGGGTGGGGTTCTTCAGCGTGGAGATGGCGGAAATGGTGGAGGAATTTGTCGGAGTCGAAGTGGACGTTGCGGCGATCAAGGCGGCGCGGCAAAACGCGGCCGCGCACGGCCGGACCAACGGGCAGTTTCTGGCCGGGCGGACCGAGGATCTCTTGCCCCGCCTGCTGGGACGGTTTGACGCGCGGCAGTCGGCGGTGATCCTGGACCCGCCGCGCACCGGCTGCCCGCCCGAATTGTTGCAAGCACTGCGGAAGGCGGCCCCGCGGCAGATCATTTACGTCTCCTGCCACCCAGCCACGCTGGCGCGGGACTTGAACGTTTTGTGCGCGGAGAATGTCTTTGAAGTATCGAAGATAGTTCCATTGGATATGTTTCCGCAGACCCAGCACGTCGAATGTGTCGCCGACGCCAGGTGGAGCGCGCCGCCGCGCGAGGGCGCATAAGACTTGCCAACGGGCGGCCCGCCCCTCCAAACTGACGATACCCATGACAGTAGAAGAAACAATCAGATCGCCCCAAAAAAAGCCAATTGCCCTCAGCCCGTGGCTGGTGGCTGCGGCGGCGCTGGTGCTGTTTGGAGTGACTCTCAACCACTGGGTGACGCTGGGTAGCCTGCCGTTGGTGGCGCAAATCACGGGATGGGACTGGCATCCGCTGCCGCTGCGCTGGCGGCCGGAGCCAATGATGCCGCTGTATTATGTCGTGACCTTGCCAGTGCGTCTGCTGCCGGCGGCATGGCAGCCGTTGAGCTTGAACGCGTTCGCGGCCCTCTGCGCGGCCTTGGCGCTGGGTTTGCTGGCGCGCTCCGTGCGGCTGCTGCCGCACGACCGCACGCGGGATCAGCGGCAGCGCGAGCCGGGAGAGTTTGCGTTGCTCTCGATGCGGGCTGCGTTCCTGCCGCCTTTGTTCGCGGTGCTGATGCTGGCGGGACAGCCCGCCTTCTGGCAAAACGCGGTCGCGGCCAGCAATGACATGCTGGACTTGCTGGTTTTCGCGTTCGTGATCGCGTGCCTGCTGCAATATCGGATTTCCCAAAACGACAGATGTCTGTTGGTGATGGCCTTTGTGTATGGGGTGGGGATCACGAACAATTGGGCGCTGATCGGATTTTTCCCCCTCTTCTTGATCGCGATGGTCTGGATCAAAGGGATCGCGTTTTTCAATTTGAGATTTGTCGCGCGGATGACGGCGTGCGGGCTGGCGGGGCTGCTGCTCTATTTGGTCATCCCCTTGCAAGGGAGCCTGGGCGGCGACCATGCCAACTTCTGGTCGCTGCTGCATCAGGAACTCGCCGCGCAGAGCTTCGGTCTCAAGCTGTTGCCGCGCTGGGTGCTGTTGCTTGCCGCCATGCCGACCGTGCTGCCGCTGCTCTTCGCCGGCGTGAAATGGCCGAGCTTTGGAGGTGAGATCAGCGCCGCTGGCGACATGCTGACGCAGTTGATGCTGCGCGTGTTGCACGTGGCGTTCCTGTTGCTGGCGCTGGTCACATTTTTCGATTTTAGATATAGCCCCGGCACGAGCATCAGGGAGGTGTCCAGGGAGCTGCCCATTGCCTTCCTGACTTTCTACTATATGGCGGCGCTCGTCATTGGATATTTCACGGGCTATCTGTTGTTGCTTTTCGGGCGGCAGCCGGCCCAAGGGTGGCAACGATCCAGCGGGCTGTTGCAGGTTTTCAGGACAGGGATGCTGGCCTTGGTCTGTCTGCTGGCGGCCGCTGCTCCGGCCGCGCTGTATTGGAATGACGTTCCGCGCGTTCGGGCCGGCACCAGCCCGGCGCTGGCGCAATATGCCGACGAGCTCGTGGATGGCCTCCCTGCCAAGGGGACGATCGTCCTGAGCGATGATCCGGCGCGCCTGTTTTTGCTCGAAGCGGCCTGCCAGCGTCGTGGCGTCGCCAATAAAAACATTTTGATTGAGACCTCCGCGTTCCCGCACCGGCAGTACATCCAGTACCTGGTTTCGCGTTACGCCGAACTGAAGAAGGTGATGACCCCGCCGGATCGCTTGCGTTTGGTTCTGCCCCCGGGGTCTTTGGTGAACTTTCTCTTGCGAGATGACCGGACGCAGCCGGTCTATTACTTGCATCCCAGTTTCGGCTACTACTTCGAGGCTTTCTACATGAAGCCCCACGGCGCCGTGTATGAAATGAAACCTTTCACCAACAGCGCCTCCCAGCCGCCGCCGCCTTCAGCCGCGGAGATCGTCGCCAACGAGGCCTATTGGAACCGGATGGAAAAGGGGCCGCTGCTCCCGCTGCCGGAAACGGCGAAATTGGATGCCACTGCCCAAGCCGTCGCAATCGATTATTCGGTGGCGCTGGACTTCTGGGGCGCCGAATTGCAGCGGGCCAATCACCTCAAAGAGGCCAACACGCGGTTTACGGAAGCCTTGCGCCTGAACACCAACAATATCGTCGCCAAGATCAACCTCGCCTACAACAACCAGCTTCAGAAGGGCGACCACAATCCAATCCAATCGCAGGAACTTCTCGAAAAGGCGTACAGTCTTTACCGTGGCTTGGTGCCAATGATCAAATTCAACGGCCCGATGGACGAGCCGGAATTGGATTTGCTGTTCGGAGAACTCCTGGCCAAGGGCAAAAACTTCCGCCAGGCCGCCGCCTTGTTCGAGCGGCGCCTGGAATTGATTCCGGGCGACGCGGAGGCGGAATTGGACATGGCCAGAACCTATGTGGACGTCGGCCAGGGGAACAAGGCCCTGGATGCGTTGCATCACATGCGGAACACCGCCCGGATCAACCCCTGGGAATTGACCCGGGTCGAAGCCCTGGCTCAAGTCGCCAACACGAACTACTCCGCTGCCGAAAGAATCCTGCGGGACGCGATCAAGGCCAATCCAAACGACCCGGCCCGGCTGGCCATTCTGGCGGAGTTTTTCCGAGTCACCGCCTACAACGCGCTGCAAGCGCACAAAGACCAGGAAGCGACCCAACGCTTCAACAACGCGCTGGCCAATATTGACCTGGAATTGCAGTTGCTGGCTTCCAACACGTCCGGCAGCAGCTCCTATGACCTTTTGGATGCGCTGATGAAGAAGGCCGAAGTGCAGATGATGCTCAATGCCGACGCGGCGGCTGTGGCCACCCTGGATCAGGTGATCCAACTGCAACCGTCCAATCCCACCGCCCTTCTCAACCGGGCCATCGCCGAAGTCCAACTCAAGAAAACGCAGGCCGCCAAAGAGGATTACACCTCCTTGCGCAACCTCCTGCCCCAAGAGTCCTATGTGGCCGATGTCGGGCTGGCTGACATCGCCGCGGGCGCGAAAGATCGCGCCGAAGAAATCCGGTGTCTGCGGCGCTACCTCAAATCCGCTCCCAACGACACCTCCGAGTACACCATTGTCAAGCAGCGACTCCAAAAGCTGGAGGGCCGCTAATCCGAAATCGGATGCGGGTCACTCACGTCATTACCCGGCTCATCCTTGGCGGCGCTCAGGAAAACACGGTGGCGACAGTGCTGGGCCTCCAGAATCGTCCCGGCTTCGAGGTGAATCTGGTGACCGGACCAACGTCCGGCCCGGAAGGCTCGCTGGAATCGTGCTTTGCGGCCAAACGCGAACTCCTGACCATCCTGCCGTCGTTGGTGCGGCCTGTGCATCCGCTGCGGGACCTTCAGGCCTATCGGCGGCTGCGCGAAATTTTCCATGCCTCCCGCCCGCGCATCGTCCATACCCACAGCGGCAAGGCCGGAATCCTGGGCCGCCTGGCTGCGCGCGACGCCGGAGTTCCGGTCATTATCCACACCATCCACGGCCCCTCGTTCGGCACGTTTCAGGGGGCTCCGGCCAACTGGCTGTTTCGCGGGGCCGAACGCCGCGCCGGCCGGGTCACGACCCATTTTATCAGCGTGGCCGACGCCATGACACGCCAGTATCTTGCCGCCGGCATAGGGCGGCCAGAGCAATACACTCGCATCTTCAGCGGATTCGCCCTGGGGCCTTTCCTGGAGGCGCGCAATGACCCGCGTTTGCGCGCCCGCCTGGGAATCGAGCCGGGGGACTTCGTCGTGGGGAAAATCGCCCGCCTCTTCCAACTCAAAGGCCATGACGATCTGATCGCAGCCGCGCCCGCCATTTTGGAACGGCATCCGCAAACAAAATTTCTTTTGGTTGGCGACGGCGCGTTGCGCGGGGAATTGGAGGGCCGCGTGGCGGCCGGGGGCCTGGCCGGAAAATTCATCTTCACGGGACTCGTTCCTCCTGAGGAGATACCCAATTACATTGGCATCATGGACGCGGTCGTTCACCTCTCCCGCCGCGAAGGGCTGCCGCGCGCCCTCTCTCAAGCCCTGGCCGCCGGCCGTCCGGTCGTAGCCTGCGACTGCGACGGCGCAAACGAGGTTTGCCGGCCCGATGAGACGGGGTTTCTCATCCAACCCGGCGACGCGCAGGCGCTTGCAGCGCGGCTGGGCCAACTGGCCGGCGACCCGGCGTTGCGCCAGCGCCTTGGGCGCCGCGGCCAGGAATTCGTCCAGGCTCATTTCGCCGTCGAAAAGATGGTGGAAAACATCTGCAGTTTGTACCGCAGATTCGTCCCCGGGGAGTTGGAATGAACATTATTGTTGTCTATGTTGCCGCCTTTGTTTCCGCGGCGCTCGCCAGCGCCGCGTCGCTTCCCTTTTGGCGGCGCTGGTGCCGGCAAACCGGCGTGATGGACGAGCCGGGCGAGCGCAAGATACATGGCAAGCCGACGCCCCTGGCCGGAGGCCTTGCGGTGATGACTGGCTTGTTGCTGCCGCTGCTGGCCGGGATCGCGGTGGCGTTTGCCCAGCCCCGCTCCGGCGTGGCGGGACTTTTCGAATACGGCGTGAGCGTGCGGGTTCCGCAACTCTTGGGAATCCTGGCCGGGGCGTTGGGAATGCTCTTGATTGGTTTGCGCGACGACCATGTGGAACTGCGGCCGGCGGCCAAGTTCGGAGGCCAGGTCCTCATCGCCCTGATTGTGGCGGCCACGGGAGTGCGCATCACTCTCTTCGTGCCCAACCTCGCCTTCCACTACGCCATTACGGCCCTGTGGATTCTCACTGTGGTCAACGCCTTCAACTTCATGGACAACATGAATGGGTTGTGCGCCGGTTTGGGTGTCATCGGCGCCGGCTGGTTCGGGGTGATCGGGGCCAGCCAGGGCCAGTACCTGGTTGGAGCGATTTCCTTCCTGACGGCGGGCGCGCTGGCCGGTTTTCTCCCGCGCAATTTTCCCAAAGCCAGCATTTTCCTGGGAGACGCCGGGAGCCACTTGACGGGATTCCTTCTGGCGGTGCTGGCCGTTCTGCCGCACTACTACACGGCCCATCATCAGAAACGTCTGGCGGTGCTGACGCCACTGCTCATCCTGGCGGTGCCGCTGGCCGACATGGTCTGGGTCGTGCTGCTGCGCTGGCGGATGGGCCGGCCATTCTACATCGGCGATACCAATCATCTTTCGCATCGGTTGGTGCGGCGCAACCTGACTCCGGCGCGCGCGGTGCTCTCTATTTGGGCGCTGGCCGCACTGGCGGGTGCGATTGCCTTTCTTTTGCAATGACTTCCGTCGAAGCAGTGGTGCTTGCGCCGGCGGCAATGGCTTCGGACAAAGCTGCCAGCGCCTCGGCGCGCAGGATGGAGCCGACCAGGCGCTTTTCCTCAAAGTTATTGACCACCGGAACATTCCGCTGCTCGCTGGCCAGCAACACCGGCAGCGCATCGAGCAGTTTCTGCCCGGGCCGCAAGCATGGCGGAATGGGCCGCATCACATCGCCCGCGATGACGGCCGCCAGCTCGCTCCCACCTGTCAAGTACTCCTTCAAATCCTGCAACGCCACCACCCCCAGCAGCCGCTCCCGCGCGTCCACCACCGGCAGAAAATTATTCGCGCTGCTCAGGAAACGCCCGGCGATGTCCGGCAGCGTCGTGTTTTCCCGCACCGGCGCCACCGGCGCGCGCATCAGGTCCCCGATCGTTTGCTCCGTCGCCGCGCCCAGGCGGGACGCTTCCACCTCCAGGCTCCGCAGTTTCAGCGGCTCGGTATAAACCGAGTCCGGGTGCAATCGCCGCGAGACCAGGGTCGAGACGGCGCAGCCCAGCATCAGGGCGGGCATGATGGAATAGTTGAGTGAAATCTCCAGAACCATGACGATGGCCAGCAGCGGCGAACGGGTGGTCGCGGCAAACACGCTGCCCATGCCGGCCAGCGCGAAAATCCCTATCGGCAAACCCGGCGCCAATCCCCCTTGCTGCAGCGCGATCCCCAACAGGCTTCCCAGTCCCGCACCCAGGAACAGCGTCGGCGTAATCACCCCTCCCACCGCCCCCGAACCGACCGTCACGACCGTCGCCGCCAGTTTGGCCGCAAAGATGCCCAACAAAATGTCGAACTTCGGCGGCTGCTGGATGATCTGGTTGGTCACGTCGTAGCCATTTCCCCAAACTTCGGGAAATGCCAGCGCGATGGCTCCCACCAACAGGCCCCCGACCGCCATCCGCGTGTAGAGCGCCGGCACGCGCTGGAAGAACTCCTTGCCCAGCTTGAGCAGCCGGAGAAACATCGCCCCCAGCACTCCGGCAAAGAACCCCAGGATCAAAAACCACGGCAGTTGCACGATGCTCGTGAAATCAAAATTCGGAACTTCATACCACCGATGGATGCCGAAAAAACTCCGCGACAGCACCGCCGAAACGACCGATGAGCACAGCAGCGGCGCAAACAGGTTCATCGAGAAATTCCCCAGAACGATGTGCGCCGCGAAAATCGCCCCGGTTATCGGCGCGTTGTACGCCCCCGCGATGCCCGCCGCCGCGCCACACGCCACCAGCAACCGCAAGCGGTAGGGCTGCCACCCGGCCAACTGGCCCCACTGCGACGCCGCCGTCGCCGACAATTGCGTGATGCCCCCTTCCCGTCCGATCGACGCCCCAGTCCCAATGCTGATGAGGGAGGAAACCGCGCGGACGATTCCGCTGCGAAAAGGCAGACGGCCATCGCCGGCCACGACCACCTCCAAAAGGTTGGTTGGACGCCGGGTTCCGATCAGACGCACTCCCCAATACAACACCGCCCCGGCCGCCAATCCCCCCAGTGCCGGCGTCAAGAGCCGCCAGCGCGGGTCCAGTTCCCGGGCGACTTGCACAATGGTCTGGCCGGGATGCCCCACCATGAGGTCTTGCACTCCCTCAATGGCCAGGTAGAAAAGCACGTTGATCACCCCGCCCATCAATCCCACCACACTGGCCAGCAAAAGGTGGAAGGCCTCTTCGCTTAACCAAAGCCGTTCGCGCACCCGCAGCGCCCTTTGCCAATGCTGGCGCAGATAATCGCGGGACGCCTCAACAAAACGCTCAAATGTGGCCGGCCTTTTCATCATCCACTGGCGCAGTTATGATTGTTCTTGGCGCAAGAGGCAAACCCCTTTTTAATGGCGGCTGATGCGGCCCATCCTTTTGCTGCTGGTTTACTTGAGTTTCGTTTTTCTCGGAGGCGCCTTGCTCGCCCCCTGGCTCTTCTGGCTGGCGCAGTGGGGGGCCGGACATTGGCTGGCGCTGGCGCGCCTGGCGGCAAACCCCTTTCATCGCTTCCTCGGCCGCTCCCTGCTCGGCCTGGCCGTGCTCGGCTTGTGGCCTCTGCTCCGTTCCGCCCGCATGGCGGACTGTCGGGAACTGGGCCTGGTTAAACAGAGGCGGGCGGCGGCCCAGATTCTTTGTGGCTTCGCCCTTGGCTGGGCGTCCCTGGCCGCCGTCGTGTTCCTGGCCTATGTCTGCGGCGCGCGCGCGCCCATAGCCGCGCATTGGCCCGCCGACCTGGGGCCGCGCCTGCTCGAAGCGACGCTGGCGGCGCTCATCGTGGCCGTGCTGGAGGAAGTCATGTTTCGCGGCGCGCTCTTCGGGCTGTTGCGCAAGGCGATGCCGTGGCCCGTGGCCCTGGCCCTGAGCAGCGCCATCTATTCCCTGGCCCACTTTATCGGCAAGGCCCCAACCACGCAGCCAGTGCAATGGTATTCCGGCCTCGCGTTGCTGCGGGAGACGTGCCGGCAGCCACCGCCGCTGGTTCCGGCTTTTTTCACCCTGCTCGTCGCCGGGGCGATTCTGGCGCTGGCCTACCAACGCACCGGCGCCCTGTACTTTTCCATGGGCCTCCACGCCGGCTGGATTTTCTGGCTCAAGTCCTGTCGTCTTCTTCTCCATCAAACGGGCGGCTCGCAAGCCTTCTGGGGTTCCGACAACTTGATCGACGGCTGGGCGGCATTGCTCATTCTGCTGGTCGTCTTCTGCCTTCTCGCGCGGCGCAGGCAAGTGCCTCGCGAAGAAACCGGATAAGCAACCCTGTCGCAGGGACCAATCACCGCGCCGGTGACTATCGTGGCCATATCAGGATTTCGCGCCATTGAACGCCGTGACGCATTCATGCACCGAGGCAAAAAAACATTCCTCGCCAATCTCCTTCGCCAGCCCGGTGTTTTCGAGCAGTTCGCGCAAGGGGCGGTTGGCGTGGGCGACCTTCAAAGCGATGCCCATCTCTTTCAATTCCTTGTGCAACTCAAACAACATCTCCCCAGCCGTTACGTCGATATCCGAGATCGCCTGCGCGTCGAGCAAGAACCACCGAACCGGCTCCGGGCTGGACGCAACGAGGCTGTGAACCCGTTCGGCGAAGTAGCCGCTGTTGGAGAACAGCAGCGGCGCGTAGAAACGGTAGGCCAGCAGCCCAGGAGCCGTCTCGCCCGCCCTCTCGCCCAAGTCATGGAATCCGTGGCCGGGCACTTCGCGCAACACCGCGTCGGGCGGATGGGAGATTCGATTAATCAAGCCCAACAACGAAAGAACCACCCCCAGCAGTATCCCCGCCACCACTCCCGCCGCCAGCACCCCCAGTGTCGTCAGCGCCGCCACTCCCGCCGCGCTGGGATAGTAGCGATAAATCCGTTTCATCACGTCGAATTCCACCAGCGTCGAACCCCCGTAAATGAGCACCGCCGCCAGCGCCACGATGGGCAGATGGGACAGAGCCGGAGTCAAGAATAAAAGAAACAAGGCCAGGCACAACGCCGCCACCAGGCTGGACATCTGCGATTTCGCGCCCGCGCTGTCGTTGATGGTCGTCCGCGCCTGGCTGCCGGTGACGCAAAACCCCTGCAAAAAACCGTTGCACAAATTGGCCGTTCCCAGCGCCGTCAATTCCTGGTTCGCCGCAATTTCATAGCCATTTTTCGCCGCAAAGGCGCGCGCCAGAAGTATTCCCTCCGTATAACCCAGCAGCGCGATGCTGATCGCCGCCGGCAACAGGCTGTGAATATCGTGCCAATCCGCTCGCGGCATGGCGAATCCGGGCAGCCCGCCCGGGATCATTCCGACGACCGCCACGCCTCTCTGCTCCAATCCCAGTATCTGCGACGCGGCGATGGCCACAACGCACGCCACCAGCGTGCCGGGAATCTTCGGCGCGATCCGGTGCATCCCAAAGAGCAAGACCAACAAACCCAATCCCATCAACAAAGTGGGCGGCCGGATTTGATCCATTTTCCCGGCCGCCTCAAACACACGCGGAAAAAAGTCGTTATTGGTCAGCGGCACACCCAGCAGCCCGCCCAACTGCGACGCCACCAAAATCAGCGCCGCGCCCGTCATGTAGCCGACCAGCACCGGTTTGGAGAGGAAATCCGCCACCTTGCCAAGTTTGACCCGGCTGCCCAGCAGCAGAAACAATCCGCTCAACACCGCCAGCACGGCCGCCAACCCCGCCGCCCGGCCCCCGTCGTGGCCCGCCAGCGGGCTGATCGCGCTGGCCATGAGCAGCGAGATCGCGATGTCCGGCCCCGCAATGACCTGCCGGGAACTGCTGAACAAAGGGTAAACGACCAGAGGCACCAAGGCCGCGTAAAGGCCGTTTTGCGGCGGCAAACCCATCAACCGCGCATAAGCGACGACCGACGGAATCATCACCACGCAAACGCTCGCGCCCGCCATCAGATCCCCCGCCAGCCAGGAACGCTTGTAATCGCGAAACAGCGCCAGCCCGGGAATCCACCGCAACAGCGCGGAGGGCGAAGTTGGTTCAGGATGTTCGGTCATTTGGGTAACTGCCAATCTCAATCGTAATCAAAATCAACTGCCTTTGGCCAGTCATTAGTCATTCCAGCGTCTCCGTGCCTCCGATCCTTTTCGAAACGGGGGCGTCCATCACCGAACAGGTGAGGCCGGTAGATGGCGACGCGGGCCTTCTCCTGCCGAGCCATTTGCCTGGCATCGCTTAAAAACTGAGATGCCCCCGTGGAAAACCGGATCGAGCGAGAGTGTGTCCCATCCCCCAAGGCCCCTTGAGAAGCGTTCTCGCGTCGCGGCCCTTGGCGGGGACTGTTGGAAATCAAGGCAGCGCCGAGGAATGCAGCCGCGGATCAGGAACCCCGGCCCGCCCATCCGTGAAATCCGCGGTGAAAAATCCATTCGAAAATGTTCCACAAAATAAAGGTTGCAAGTTATAACTTATGATGGATTCTTCAATGCGTATGCGATACACACGCATCAGAAGCGGTGGACGTTGCAGCGGCGCGCCGGCAAGCGACGCCGGCACAGCCGTTGCCATTGAACCCCTCCCATCCATGCCTGAATCCAAAATCACCCCGCTTCCCGGAAGCCTTCCCCGGCAAGTCCATCGTCGATTCAACGGCGTGCCTGGCGCAGTCAGGATCGTTTGGTCGTTGGTCAAAAAGAGCCAGTTCGATCCAGCCGGTCAAGGTCAGTCAAGGGTTGCGCCAGTGAAGTTGGTTGTAACGCGGGTGAAAGTCCCGTCCGTCGAGTTAGGCTGTTCACGACCGAACACGACCTCAACAGCGTCGCCGCGAGGCGGGGTTGGAAGCTGAGGGAGATGAAGAGGCGGGCCGTAATGAAAATGAACCACATCTAGTGAGCCTCGATAAACTTAGAACCGGATGAAGCGTTACAGCCAAAATCGGTTCCGCCGCCGGCTCTGGCGCGAACACGCCTGCCGGCACAACCTCTGGACGCACTACCCGACGGAACAACTGCACGCACGCTATGGACTCTATGAACTGCCGACCCCGCCGAAGTGGAAAGCGGCCCGATGAATGAGCCCGGAGAGCCGAATATGGGAAATCCGCCCGTTCGGTTCGATGAGGGGCGGGAGGGAGTCGGTCATTGGCCTTGTGCCTTTCAATCCGACCTCTCCTGCCTACTCTACTAAACCGGCCCCCAAAATAATTTTTTTGAAGCCCGCCATGAGAAACCAAAATTTTCCATTGGAGCGGGTGAAGGGAATCGAACCCACCACTTTTCTTCCGCGCCTTGCGTAACCCTGCAGCCCCGTGCAACTTACAAACGCTTAGTTTCTGGCGAAACTGCACGAGAACGCACGCCGCTGCAATTTTCTTGGCACTAGGCGGCACTAAGCCGTCTCCGCTCATAATGGCTGCGAGAGGCCCCCCGCATCGACCTCCCCCAACTTGCGCGGAGGCTATCATAAGCGCCCCGGTTCCTGCAACTTGGCATTCAGAACGCCGTGTTCTTGATGGCGTCCTTACCGCTTCTTGGCAGTGCCGCCCGGCTGTCGAACGACCTCTTCAAGCCGGTCCTCTGCGTCTGCAATCGGGATCCGAAAAACCTGAGCGGCTCCTTCCGCAGCCCCGTGTTGTCCGGGGAGAGAAGGGAGGCGTTTGGTACGAATGTTACGCTTCACCCATAAGTTTCCGTTCCCGCCTTCAATGCGCCCTCAACTGTTCCATCGACGAATTCGGAACCAGGAAACCAACTTTTGTTGGGGTCGTAACGGTCGTCGCTATATTTGTAGATGGCAAAGCTCCAAGGCTTCCCGGCTCCTTTGTATTCCAACCGACAAATAGGGCCGACATTGCCGCAATCATCCCGGTCCAAATAAAGGAATTTTCCCTGAAAGCGGGCAATGTAGCAGGAGCCNNCGGCGGTTCGAGCGCAAGGAATTGTTCGGCTCTCTTCCGAGATCAAAAGGGATAAACCTCGGCACGGCCATCGTAAAAATGAGTGAGCCTCTCATAGATCGCCTCCCATGAAATACTACTAGAACGCATAGCCTTCCGTGTTCAAGCCGATACGGCATCCGAATCTCATCGAAATAGCTCCTCAGTTCCTGCTGCTCGGCAGCCTCTAATTCTCCTTGGTCGTGCCGTATCCGCCAAAAGTCTCCTTCCAGGCGCGCTATTGGGCATAGATTTATTACGGTCGAACGATGATTCTCACCAACCGCCGCAGGGAACGGGCGCTGACAGCGAATCCAGCGCCGCAGCCTGCCCCCCACAACACCCCCCTATTTCTTCACATGCCCGGAGACCAGCTTGGTCATCTCAAACATGCTGACCTGTTTTTTGCCGTTGAAAACGTTTTTGAGATTCTCATCGGCGTTGATGAGCGTTTTCTTTTTCGCGTCTTGCAGCCCGTTCTTGCGGATGTAGGCCCACAGCTTCTTCGTCAACTCGGTACGTGGAAGAGGTTTGTCACCGACAACTTTGGCGAGCGTTTCATCCGGTGTGACCGGTTTCATGAAGGCTGCATTCGGTGTTCTTTTTGCTTTTTTTGGTGTTTTAGCCATGACCCGATTTGCCACTTTGATCGGGGGAAGGCAATCTTAATGTTCCGGTCCGCCGCGACGGGCGCTGGCCACCGGTGACGTCCGCTTTTCGTTGTGGGCGTCGAGCGCAACGACGGAGCGCCAGTTTGCTCCCGACCGGGTTGGGCGATCTGCCATAATGCAGGTCCAAAACGGCGTGATGATGCTCTCACCATAGATGTCAACCCAAGGCGACGCCGGAAAATCTTCGAGCTTTATCATGTCCGTGGTAATCTCCCTTCGTGACGGCATTTCGAGTCGTATGCCATTTGGACATGGACGCGTTTTTCGCTTCCGTGGAGCAACGGGACGACCCGGGGCTACGCGGCCACCCTGTAATTGTCGGCTCGCCCCCCACTCAACGCGGAGTTGTTTGTGCCGCCAGTTATGAGGCGCGGAAGTTTGGTGTCCGCTCCGCCATGCCCAGCGCCACGGCGGGGCGCCTTTGCCCCAGCGGCATTTTCGTGCGTCCACGCATCGATCATTACCGGGAGGAATCTGGGCAAATCATGCAGATTGTCGCCCAAACCGGAGCGGTCGTGGAGACCATGTCCATTGACGAGGCGTATCTCGACGTGTCCTCCCTCAGCCAGGCGGAGGACATCGACGCGTCGCTGCTCAAGGCCATGCCTCTGGCCCGGCACTTGAAACAGCGGATTCAGTCCGAGCGCAAATTGACCGCCACCATCGGCATTGCCTCCAACAAATTGCTGGCCAAGATTGCCAGCGACCACAAAAAGCCCGACGGTCTCACGGTCATTTCCGAACGTGAGAAGGTTTCGTTCTTGCGACCGCTGCCGGTACGGGTGATTTACGGGGTGGGCAAAGTCACCGAACAGACCCTGGGCCAGGCGGGCATCGTCACGGTTGGGGATTTACAGGACTACCCCGGTGATCTGCGCGCCTTGGTCGGCTCCTTCGGGTTGAAGCTGAAACAGTTCGCGTTTGGCGAAGACGACCGCCCGCTGGAAATCGGAGACGAGATCAAGAGCATCAGCNNGAACAGGCGACGGATATCTCAGCGCGGCTCAAACACAGGCGCTTGGGGGCGCACACGGTTCAGGTGAAGGTGCGCTACAGCGATTTCACCACCCTCACACGCCAGTTTTCAGTCGAGGAACCGATNNCGGTTGCTGGGGCTGGGCGTCAGCAGTCTGCGCGAGCCGAATGGGCAACAGCTCGTGCTCCTTTGAATTGGGAGGCATGAACCGAAATGCTCACCCTGTTCTGCCGTATTGAACTGGCCCGGCAACAGCATCCCTGTGGCCCAAGGCG
>PLGF01000176.1 GCA_003138485.1 Verrucomicrobiales bacterium
CGCTTTGTCAGCCAAACCGGCGTCACTTCTTTCGCGGGCGGCCCGGACATTAAGTGGCTCCGGAGGCGCGAACTCGGCCAATGAGCCATCCGCTTCGCATTCTCAGGGCGCTCGACCGGCGTCTGCGACTTGACTTGGGCTTGCGGAGATTGGCGGTTTTCCGTCCGGCGACCATCGACCTCATCTTGACAAAGATGGCACGCGCGGACGACGATGATTTGGAGGACATTCAGTTCTTGGTCCGGCAGGAACCGCTGCCCCAGGGCCGGTTGGAGACGGCCTTTTCCCGCGCCCGTGTTCCCGACGTGCCGGAGATTCAGGAGTTATTCAATCGCGCCCGCCCCAAAGTGCTCGCCCTGGCTGCCTTGGAGCTGTAACAGACCAAAACTCGGAAACCAAAACTTCTTGCCCCGGACAAAAATACGCTTTAACCTGCCTTCCGATGCCGAGTTGCCGCTCATTTCGCTTGTGTGGCCGGGACGCCAAAAATGCGCAAGCAATTTAGCACCAATGGTTTTGCGCGCTTAGCTCAGCGGTAGAGCATTACCTTCACACGGTAGGGGTCGCAGGTTCAAACCCTGCAGCGCGCACCATCTTTTCCGCCGTAGCCACCTGCCCCAAGGCTTGAATCCTCGCCCGGCACAATGCAGCCTTTAAAGCCACGGTCGGACAGGACGGCGGCTGGCTCCGGCGAGTTGTCAGACTGCCAGGAGCAATTGTAAATAGATTGCATCGAATCTTTGATGGAATTTTTGGCCCGCATCCCGCAAATGCGCGACCTTTTGAAATCCGAATTTCTCGTGCAGTCGAAGGCTCGGTGTCTGATCCGCCGAGATGTTCGCCAGAAGGGAGCGAAGGCCCAAGTGCCGCGCCGCCTCAATCAATGCCTGGAGCAACTGACTCCCAATCCTCTGACGGTGAAAGTCATGATGCACATAGATGGAGTCTTCCAACATGCCCGCGGCGGTATAAGCGTCTCGGAACGAGCCGAGGGAGGCCCAGCCAACGACGCGTCCACCCTGTTCGGCAACAAAAACAGGCATGGACGGGCCGTGCTCCTGATACCATGTCTTGCGTTCAGCGTCCGAACACGGCTGCGTTCTCCAAACGCAAGTGGAGTGAGCCACGTAATAATTGAAAATCGCGTTGATGGCGGCAAGGTCGTCAGGCGTGGCCGGGCGGATAATGATGTTCTGTGTCATTGTCGCTATTCTTATTTCTGACCGTCCTGGCCCAAAAGGATGTCGCGGCCAGCACCCAAAATCAAGCCTTTAACGCGACTATTTCGAGGATGGGGCGCACATCTGTTTTTGGCCAAATCCATCCTTGCCGTGCCACCCTCGCCCTCCGCCGTCGCAGAGCTATGGCGGACAGGCGGCCCTCTTCCACTGGCGCGGGAGAGGGAGAATCGTCGGCCGCCCGTTGAAAAACCGAGGGCGGAATGAGATGGACGACCACACAAACCGCCAAGACCCTTCCGTAGGTTTTCCTTCTCCTGGCGGAGAAGGCCATGAGGGCGAGCCATTCACAAAAACAGATTTGCCCCCGGGGAGCGGAGATTTTCTTCACCGCCCGTTCTTGCGACTGTGCGTTGGTTCTTGCAAACTCCTGCCGTTGTGTTACATTTCGTATGCAGGCNNTTGTTCTTTGAAAGGCTGTTGGCGCGGCCCGTTCTGCACCGGGCGGCGTGTGTGGCGTGAACCGTCACCCCCGCTGGGCGGGCGGTGGTGTTGGTCTTTGCACCAAATCGCACTAAACCAGCACGCCGAGAGCTTGGAACCCGCACCTCCATTAACCGACGTTCGCTCCATAAACTGTTCCTTGATGCACAGCACAGATGGGTGTAATTGAGCACCAGACTCATGAGAATTCTCCGGCCAATATGCCTCGTCGCCCTGACTTTTTTTGCGCTCCTGACGCGCGCTGCCGAGGACAATTTGCAACGGGTTCGCTTTCGCGAGGTGGACACGCTTTTCGCCAATCCCGGCCAGGGGTGGATGACCCAGCAACGCAGCCCAAACAGCGCAACCCGTTTCCCCTGCTCGGTTGCCTACATCCGGTTCGACTGGGCGGATGTCGAGCCGCAGGAGGGCCAATTCAACTGGAAGTTCATTGACGACGTCATCTCGGCATGGAAACCGCAGGGCACCGCTGTCGCGATGCGCGTCATGACCGCAAACGCGCACAGCGGTGGCTACTACTCCTCGCCCAAATGGCTGTTCGACGCCGGTTGCAAGGGGTTTGAATACAATGTTGGCGGCGGCGATCCGACCAGCGGAGGCCGGGCCATCCCGCGCATCGAACCGGATTACGCCGACCCGATCTACCTTGCCAAACACGGCGCGTTCATCGCCGCGCTG
The DNA here is from genome assembly GCA_003138485.1 of Verrucomicrobiales bacterium. Classification (GTDB taxonomy): domain Bacteria; phylum Verrucomicrobiota; class Verrucomicrobiia; order Limisphaerales; family Palsa-1400; genus PLGF01. The sequence goes on from PLGF01000176.1 coordinate 2,361, forward strand.
GGAAAGCGTTATGACGGCGCTCCGGGTGTGGAGTTCCTCGACGTCGGTTCCTACGGCATCTGGGGCGAGTGGCATACAACCCATCCCGCGCCCGTCGCCGTGCGCCAACATATCGTGGACATGTATTTGAAGGCCTTCCCAAAAACTGCGCTGGTTTTCATGTCCGACGATGGGGATGTAATGGGCTATGCGCTCGCCCATGGGGCGGGTATCCGGCGCGACGGCGTCGGTTCCCCCTGGCACGAGCAGAACTGGATTGGCTCGCCGCGCTACGCGGGGGTTCAAGGCATGGCGGACGCATGGAAAAAGGCGCCGGTGGTTTTTGAATGGTATGGCGATTACACCCTTGCCATCGCGTTGGTTGATCCAGCCAACCCGGCGCGAACGCTGAATTTGGCGATGGACGCGCCGGCAAAGGAAGGCTGGTATCTGGTCGGCCAGGCAAGGGTTGAATGAACCGAGACTAATTCACGATACCCAATGAAGAACTCAATCACATGGGCTGCCGCCGCGGTATTTTTATGGTGCGCCGATGTCGCACTCGCCCAAGAAAAAGCCGCCTCGTCCGCCAGCGATCAGGCTCAAGCCCGGCTTCCGGAGGACTTTCTTAAATGGAAGTTCGGCCTGTTCATACATCTTAATTTGGAAACTTTCGTCGGTCGTGAATGGGCCAGCGGCTATGAGGACCCCGCGCTGTTCAACCCCCGGAAGCTGGACTGCGGGCAATGGGCGGACGCGGCAAAGGCCGCCGGGATGAAATACGCCATGCTCACCACCAAACACACCGAAGGCTACGCCCTCTGGAATGCGCGACATGCCAACTACCTGCTCGGCGTCCCGCCTGACAACACCGGCCGTATTCCCGACTTTGACGTCAAACGTCTGAAAGAAATCGGCGCCTTGCTGAAACAGATGCCGCGCTGAGGCCGCTGCCGAGACAGATGCTTAACACCGTTTCCATTCGATTCCCGGCCAATCTCCTTTATTTACTTTGGGAGTTTTTCACCGAAGGTGGGGCTTGCGGGGTCGAGGTCGATGCCGGCCAGGTCGGGTCGAAATTCGGCGCAGGTCACGGCTCCCGTGATCGGCTTGTACCCTTCTGGAAAGCCATTTGGATAACGGCGCTCCATTTCCTTGATGACCAGTTCGCGCACCTCGGCCTCCTCGTATCTGTATTTTGCGCCTGGGCCTTCGTGCCGGCCTGTCTCTTATCTCTTTAACGGCTGGGTCCTTGTTGAGCCATTTCAGGATTTCTTTGCCCGGCTCGCCTTCGCGCGGGCGCTGGTTGAGTTCTTCACGGATGCTTTCCGGCAGGCGGGCAATTTTACCTGTGCGGGTTCGGAGCGATTCATCCCGGCGGACGATTGTCGTTGGCTTGCCGCGGACGAGGGGTTCTTGTTTTTTCTTCATGGCATATTCTTATTGCACTACACAACGTATATGGTGTAGTGCACGTATTTCTTTTCGGAAAATAGATTATTTTTATGCTTGCCTTTTCCGGCGGTCCGCGGCACAGTTTCGATCCTGGCCGCATTGGCTTTGTTCTTTGAAATCGGCTGCAAGGCATGGTACTCCCGGCGGCAAACCCGTCGGAACGCGGCCAGGAATGCGATTGCAGTCTTATGATCCGTTCGCACCTGTTCGCACCTGTTCGCACCTTAAATGAGTGGTGGGCGCCTGCGGCGGCCCGTTCCAGGGAGGCGGGGCGTGAGACGGAATTCTTCGGGGATCGCCCTCTCTGAACTCCCTCCACCGTCGCCAACGCTTTGACGAAAAGGTCCGGGAGAAGGAAAAGAAGGCGCACGGTTCTGGTGTTGCGAATGAGCGTTCGGCAAATCCAGTCGTGTGCTTTTGCGCCCCGCGGCGCGAAGAATGCCCGGCGGTTATGCAGGCTTGTGCACCCTTGTGCACCTTTTTCACCCCAGGGCAAATCCTCGGTGAATAACTTTTATGAAAAAGCCATTGGCAAGTCAGAGAACAACTTGTGTATCCAAAAAAGGGCCGGGGGATGCTGTTCCCCCGAGGCCCAAGCGAGCTTGAGAGCGTTGATAATCAAGAACATGCAACCCGGCATTGGAAGTTTTTGAGCGGCGCCAGGCATTCGGCTCCGCGGGAGCGTCCGAAATCGTGGCGGGGCGCGGCTCCTGCCGGGCCGGGCGTGTTCCGCCCCGCGGATGGAAAAGGCGCCAGTTTTCGATTGAGTTCGGCGGCGGTTGGCGGTAGTCATGGAAGCATGCTTTCCGAACAATCGGACCCTCGGGAGGGGAGTGTCCCCGCCGCGCCTAAGGAGCGCGTCCAGGTCGGACCCGTTCCCGATTGGGTTGCGCCGTGCGGCTTCCGGCTGGATTTCCGCGCGAAGCAACCGGGCCATGTGACCTGCCTGCTGTCGAGTCAGCAATTGCATGCCGAGAAGCGCCAGAGGCATTTCCATACCGCCCTGCGGCTGGAGACCATCCAGGGGGTCGAACGGCATTCGCACTGGCGAGTGGAGGTTCTGCCTCAGACTCAACGGATCACGCTGCACTGGATCAAGATTCACCGGAACGGGGCCGAAATCGATCACACGACGGTCGATAAGCTGCAGCCCGCGCAGCGGGAAATCGACGGATTGGCTTCACCGGGCCGCGTCACGCTGGGGCTGCTGCTGGAAGACGTGCGGCCCGGAGACATCCTGGAATGGAGCTATACGGTCGAGGAAACTCCGCTCCTGCTTCCCGAACATTGCGCCTGCCTCTTCGCGGTGCCAACGGACGCGCCCTTGGGCAAGTTTCATTTCTCCGCGCGTTTCAAGGAGGGTCGCCCGATGCGGTGGAAATCGTCTGCGGCTGAATTGCAGCCGGCGGAAACGAAGGAAAACGGCGCCGTCACATGGATTTGGGAGCAAGAGGGTCCGCCCGTGGCGCGCATGGAGGACGATGCGCCGCTCTGGCATATTGACAATCCGTGGATACAAGTATCGGACTGCGCGGACTGGGAGACGGTGTCGGCGGCGTTCGCGGAAGCCTGGAAGGAAGACGGGGCGGAGGCTGATGCCGGGGTGGAGGATGTGGCGAAGGAAATCAACGCTCAACCGGGCGGCGTTCTGCAACAGATCGAGAGGGCGTTCCATCTGGTGCAGGAGGAATACCGGCATCTGGACGTGGAGGACGACTTGGCCGCGCAAAAGCCGGCGCCGCCGGAAACGGTGGCACGGCGGCGGTTTGGAAACAGCCTGGACCTGTCGCTGTTCCTGGCGCGATTGCTCAACCGTCTGGGAGCCGCCGCGCGCCCGGTGCTTGTCAATACCACATTTCGCAAGTCGCTCTCCGGTTTTCTGCCCATGCCCGGCTTGTTCAACCATGTCGTGGTCGAATTTCAGGCGCGCGGGGAGACGCGCTGGATTGATGCCACGGCCAAGGGACAGGGAGGCGGCCCGCTCAACCGGGTCATCCCCGGCTACGGAACGGGCCTGCCCGTGGCGCGCGCGGCCTCCGGCTTGGTGGAGGCTCCGTTGGCCGCCATTTCCGCCAGCGCTTATGAGATCAGGGAGACGATCCTGCTGGACACGGCGGGGGCGGTGTCGCTCCTGGCGGTGGTGGTCACGGCGCGGGGCAGCCACGCCGAAGAGTTGCGCCGGGAATTTGACACGCGCGGGGCGGAATCCATCGCGCGGCGACGGCTGCAATTATGCATGGACCGATTTACCGACGCGACGCGAACGGGTCCGATGGAATACCGCGACAACCGCGCGGCGAACGAGTTTTTCCTGGCGGAGACGTTTGCGGTGAAAGATTTTCTGACGCCCGACGCCAAGGCGGGGTGGTATCGGTTGGAAGTGGCGGACGACTTTGCGGCCGGGGTCCTTCAGCAGCCCGATCCCGGCGCGAGGCGGACGCCTTTCGCGCTGCCCTACCCGTGCAACATGACGCACGTCTTCGAGGTGCATTGCGTGGCGCTGCCTCCCGCCATTGTGCAGGAACGCGTGATAGAAAACTCCTGGCTCCAGTACACCCGCCAGCGCAAAACCCTGGCTGGGTCGTGGACGATCACATCGAGGCTGGTGACCCTCGCCGACGCGGTGCCGCCGGAGCGGATGGACGAGCACCGGGATTCGTTGCGCCAGATTCGCGCGCAGGGAACGTGGTCCGTGATGGCGCCGGCCGGACAAGAGCGCCCGCATCAAAGAAGCGACTTTGGTAGATTGCCGGTTTCGTGGGAAACATCCGGCGCCGACGCGCCCGTCCTGCGGACCGCGTTGCCGGAGCAACCCGCCCGGAATCCATCGCCGCCCGTGCCGGCGCGTCTGGCGACCGAGCATCCAAAAGCGGCGACAGCCACGGGCGCTTCGGTGGCGGCGAGCGGGACGGTGCGATTCAAACGGAGAAAGCGGCACCGCCGGCACCACCGCGAGTACCGGCGGGAATTCGTGTGGCAGGCGATCCTGGCGGGGGCGCTGGTGATCGTGCTGCTGCTTCTTGTGTTCGCCCTTGTCCAGAACACGGACCGTTGGCTCCCGCGCCTGCCGCAGACTGAACTCCCGCAAAGGGACGCCCCCCAGTAAGGGCGGGCCAAAGGTCAGTGGGCGGCGCGAGCAAGGCGGTCGGCGATTCCGCGCCACTGTTCGCCCGGCGGCGGCGCCTCGGCCACGATTAATTCCGCGCCGGCTTCATCACATTGATGAAGTTCGGCATAGATGGCCCGGGCGTAGGCCTCGGCGTCGCGCGCCATGACCGCCACACGGCCGAAGGTTCCCAGCAATGGAACGCGGCTGTGCGCCAGAACGTGGACCTTCGCCGGCGCAACTCCGCGGGAGGAAACCAGCGCCGCCAATTCCGCATCGTCCCGCCACTGCCACAATGCCAGCCGGGCTTTGGGCGCGTAATGCTTTGGCAGCAGACCCGGACTGCGCAACCCGCCCGGCAATCCGCCCGTCGAATGGGAGGCGGGCACGTCCAGGCCGGCTTTGCCGATCACCGCCAGGAGCGAGGCGGCATGAATCATTCCCGGCCGCAACAACCGCGGCCGTGCGGAAACCAGGTCCAGCACCGAAGACTCGATGCCGACCTGTGTCGGGCCGCCGTCGATAATCAACGGAATGCGATCGCCCAGGCTCTGGCGCACGTGGCGGGCGCTGGTGGGGGAGAGTTCATTGGAACGATTGGCGCTGGGCGCCGCCAGCGGAAAGCCGCAGGCCCGGATGACGGCCTGCATGAGGGGATGGTTCGGCCAGCGCACTCCCACCGTGGGGCCGCCCGCCGTGACGACGAGAGGGATTTCCTCCGCCCGCGGCAACACCAGGGTGAGCGGTCCCGGCCAAAACGCCGCGGCGAGTTTCGCGGCCAGCGGGGGCCATTGCGACACGCAGCGGCGGGCCATTTCCAGGCTGGCGACGTGGACGATGATCGGGTTGTGGGACGGGCGCCCTTTGGCCTGAAAAATCCGCTGAACGGCCGCGGGGTCCCAGGCGTTGGCCGCCAGGCCGTAAACGGTTTCAGTGGGCAAAGCCACCAATTGTCCGGCGCGCAGCAATTGCGCCGCGCGGCGCACCGCCTGGTCAAACAACCCGGCGTCATCAGTGGAAAGCATCTCCGCGTTCATGCGCTCAAAAACTGCATGCTAGCAAACTTTCCCCGATCTTCCTACACTTTCCGCGTGCTGGACGCGCTGACCAAACAACTCGAAGACAACGTGCCGCTGGACGACGCGCAGATTTGCGTGGCCGTCGCCGCCTTGTCCGGCGGCGAGGCCGCGGTGGAAAGCAAGGCGGGTTTCCTGACCGCGCTGGCCCGCAAAGGAGAGACGACCGGGGAGATCGCCGGCTTCGCCCGCGAATTGCGCCGGCGGGCCATCGAGCCGCCCATCGATGCGGGCACCCGCGCGCGGCAGATACTGGACGTCTGCGGCACGGGTGGCGACCGGCTTAACACGTTCAACATCTCGACCACCGTCGCGCTGATCGCGGCGGCGGCCGGGGCGCCCGTGGCCAAGCATGGCAACCGCGCGGTAACGTCCCAGGCCGGGAGCGCGGACGTGCTGGAGGCGCTGGGCGTCAAAATAGATATGACTCCAGAACGGGCGGCCCGCTCCTTGCGCGAGCATGATTTCGCTTTTTTTTTCGCCCCCGGTTTTCATCCGGCATTCAAACAAATCGTCCCGGCGCGGCGGCTGTGCGGAGAACGGGGCCAGAAGACGATATTCAATTATCTTGGACCGCTGCTCAACCCGGCGCGGCCCGCCGCCCAACTGATGGGTGTGCCGCATCCGGGCCTCTGCCTTCCCATCGCCACGGTGTTGCAATCGCTGGGCTTGCGCCGCGCCATGGTGGTGTGCGGCTCGGTCCCGGACGGCGAGACTGAGCGGAGCCTCGATGAAATGTCCACGCTAGGCCCGACGACGGTGGCGGAGTTTTACCAGCCGCACGGCCTGGCGGAGTCATCCCTCGCTCCCGGGCATTTTCCCATTCAACGGGCGGGCCTGGTGGATTTGGCCGGCGGCGACCGCGAGACGAACGCGGAGATTGTCAGGCGGTTGCTGCGCGGGGAGGACCGGGGTCCCCGGCGCGACGCGATTTTGTTGAACAGCGCCGCGGCATTGTTCGTCGCTGAGAAATGCCGTTCGCTGGACGAAGGCTGGGCCTTGGCCGGGGAGTTGATCGACTCCGGCAAGGCGCGGGCGAAACTGGAGGAATTGATCGCCGACAGATGAGGAGCGGAGCAGGCTTGCGCCAGCCGCTCGAATTGGGCAATCTGCGGCCATGTTCAAGATAATCGGAGCGGACCAGAAGGAGTATGGGCCAATAACCGCGGACCAGCTTCGGCAATGGATCGCAGAAGGGCGTGTCAACACATTTACAAAAGTCCAGCCGGAAGGCGCCACGGAATGGAAGACGATGGGGGACTTGCCCGAATTCGCCGCCGTGCTTCCGCGGCCCATTCCCACTTTGCCGGCGATCCATCCGGGCGCGCCGCCGCCCCCGGCCGGCAACAGCGCGATGGCCGTGTGGGCGATGGTGATAGGAATCATATCGCTCCTGTGCTGCCAGTGGTATCTGGGCATCGTGAGCATCATTCTCGGAGCGGTCGCGTTGTCGCAGTTGAAGAATAATCCGCGGCAAACCGGATCGGGCTTTGCCATCGCCGGCATTGTTCTGGGCGCGCTGGCGCTGCTGCTGGCGGTGATCGTGATTGTGGCGTTCATTTCCTCGCCGCAATTGTTCCAGAATTTCCAGAACGCCCTCCAGCAATAAACCCATGAAAATTCCACTGTCGCTGCCGCCGCGGTTTCTGTTCCTGGCCGCGGGGCTGGCGGCCGCGGTTGCGGGCCTGCTGGTGCTGTATTTCTTTGATCCCGCGACCGCCGGGTTCTATCCGGTTTGTCCACTCCACGAAGCGACGGGCCTGCAATGCCCGGGCTGCGGCGGATTGCGCGCGCTGCATCAGTTGACACACGGCCACCTGGCCGCCGCCTGGGGCCTGAACCCTCTGGCGGTCCTTCTTCCGCCGGTGACGCTGGCGCTGAGTCTGTGGGAAGGCGCGCGCATGCGGGCGGGCCGGCCCTGGATCGGGCAGGCCGCCCGCCCGGCCTACGGCTGGGCGGCGGCGGCGGGACTGGTCTTGTTCGGCGTGCTGCGCAATTTGCGGTAGCGCGTTATGAAATTCTCCTTGACACTTCGTCCCCGCCGCGTGCTGCCCCGGACTGAAGCGTGGGCCTGTTTGAGCGCCAATCTGGCGCTGCCGGGAGCGGGTTCGCTGGCGGCGGGCCGGAAAGCCGGCTATGCCCAGATGGCTCTGGCCTTCGCCGGCCTGGCCGTAAGCATGGTGACGGGGATTCCCATGATCCAGTGGTGCGCCGCAAACTGGGAGCGCATCGTAAACCCCGGCCTCGCGGACGACCCGTTTGCCCTGACGCTGGAGTTGTGGCGGCACGCGTTCTGGCCGGTGATCGGCATCAGCATTTTTGGGGCGGGCTTCTTGTGGGCGGCGGTGACGGGCTGGCGGCTGGTGAGCAGCGCCCCAAAAGAGGCCGTCCCGCCGCGCATCAGTTCATAGCACGGCGGTGTGGCGGTGGGCCAGGAAATGCAGCCAGCGCCGCGTGACAGGCCGGCCATAAATCCGGCTGATGGCTTCGGCGTACAAATCCAGTTGCGGCCGGTACGCCTTGACCTTTTCCGCCACGCGGCTGGCGGGGAAGTGATCCGTCTTGAAATCGAGCAGCCAGATTTCCTCCGGCAAAAAAGCGGCCAGATCGATGACTCCTTGCACGACGACGAATTCCCCCGCGCCGACTCCGGCGAATTCCTCCGCGCCCAGGACCGCCAGGTCGGAGGCGGCGAAGCGCGCGGTGAAGGGCAGTTCGCGCCGGATGCAACGCGCCTGGCGCCGCAGTTGCCCTCCGGCTTCCGACTGCCAAAACGCCGCCAGCCCATCGAAATCCAGGCAGCCAATCTCTTCCGGCGTCAAGACTTTTTCACGGCCAAGGCGGGCGGCTTCCTCCTTCAGGACCGCCGCGACAGGCGTGATCTCCAGGGACATGACTTCCAGGAAAGCATGGTGGGCCGAGCCGATTTCGGACGCGGTCAGCGCGCCGTCCTTCCCGGAACGGGGAAGGCCGGCAGAGTCAAGTCGAAATACAAGCGGCGGCTCCTGCTCGTCCGCCCCGGCCATGCGGCGGCGCAATCCGGAAACGGAAGCCTTGGCCGGCCGCTCCGTTTCCGCCGGAAACGGATAGGACCAATCAAGGCGGTCCCGCGTTTCGGGGGCAATGTCCCCCTGGTCCGCCTCCGGGGCGGCGGTGGCCTGGGCGGCGGCGTCTTCCCGGCAGATACTCCAACTGAGAAGCTCATTCCCCCCCGACTTTGCCAGATCGTTCGAGGCGGCGAGCCAGGGTCCCAGCCAATCCAGATAGTGGTTGGCGTCGAGGATGTCCGACGGCTCCAATCCGCGCGCGCCGCGGGCCGGCCACCGCTCCAGCACGGCTTTGGGAGAGGCGGAGCCGGCCAGGATGAGCCGTTGACCGGCGCGGGTCATGGCGACGTAGAGCAGGCGCATTTCCTCGCCCAACAGCTCGCGCCTTTGGCGGCGCCGGGCCAGCCAAAAGGGCAGGCTGGGATAGAAACGGGCGGCGCCGGGGGGCTTTATTTGGGGACAAAGCCCAAAGCAATCGTCAAGTATAATTCTCTCGCGCAGATCCGCCAGATTGAATCGCTTCCCTAGGTCCGCCACCACCACCACGGGGAACTCCTGCCCTTTGCTCTGGTGAATGCTCATCAGCCGCACGGCGTCGCCATCCGGCGCGGGCGGAGGCTCGGCCCCGGCATCACTTTCCTGCTGCGCTTCGATAAAGCGCAGAAAACGAGGCAGGCTCTCGCCGCGCGCGGAGTCAAATTGGCGCGCCAGTTGCAGGAAGCGTTCGACGTTGGCCTGCCTTTGCGCGCCGCGCTCAAGGCTCAGAACCCACGGCACGTAATGCGTCTGGTCGAGGATGCATTCCAGACAGCGCGCCACGGGCGTCTGGCGGGACTGGCGGCGCCAGGCGCGATAGCGTGCCAGGAAGCGGCCCGCCTTATCGCGCAAGGCGGCGCGCGCCGGATCATTCCTCTTTGCTTCGTCGTGGTGCCAGTCCACCAGCGCCGTCCAGAAGCGGCCGCGCGGGCGGGCGGCGCGGATCACGGCCAGTTCCGCCGAAGCCAGCCCGGCGAGCGGCGAGCGCAACACGGCCAGCAGCGGCAGGTCCTGGAGGGGGTTGTCAAGCAATTGCAGAATGGCCAGCAGATCGCGCGCTTCCAGGCTCTCGTAAAAACCCCCGCGGGCCGCCGCCAGCGGGATGCCCAGGCGGTGGAATTCCTTGACGTAAGCCTCGACTTTCCCCCGGGGCGAACGCAGCAAAATGACCATGTCGCGCCATTCCATCGGGCGCGGCGCACCGCTGTCAAGAATCGGCGTTCCCCGCAGTTCCAACAGCCGCCTTCCGGCCATCCGCGCCTCCTTCTCGGCGTCGGAAGCGTCTTCCGCGGCGGGCGCGGCCTCGTCCTCTTCGCCGCCGCTTGCGGGGCAGCGCAGGAGCAATTCGACCGGCGGGCGGGACTGGGGCTGGACGGCCAGGGCGGCGCGCAGGGCGGGCGCCCCAAAACGAAGGCGGTCTTCCGCCGGATACGGCACGCCGCCCACCTCTTCGCGCATGAGCGCTCCGAAAAGGGCGTTGACGAAATTGAGGATGCCCTCGTGGCTGCGGAAATTTTCCGCCAGCCGCAATACGCGCGCCCCGCTCCCCTGCCCCGCCCACTCCGCCTGGCAGCGGACGAAAATCCCCGGGTCCGCCAGCCGGAACCGGTAAATGCTCTGCTTGACATCGCCGACAAGGAACCGGTTGGCCTCCGCGCCTTCCCTGGAGAGGGCCTCGATGATGGCCGCCTGCGCGCCGTTGATGTCCTGAAACTCATCGACAAAGACCAGACGCAGTTTCGTCCGCCACTTTTCCGCCAGGGCGCTGGGACGGCCGCCATCCCGGAGCAGGCGCAGGGCAAATTGCTCCAAGTCGTGGTAGTCGATCCCGCCATCGTGTCGTTTGGCCTGGCGAAAGGCCTCGCCGAATCGCGCCGCCGCGTCCAGCAGCGCCAGCATGGACGGGCGCGCCCATTCCCAATCCTCCGCCAGCGGGTCGGGCGGTCCCTCCGCGCAAACGGAAACCAGGAATTGCGCCTCGTCGAAAATCTCCTTGATCGGGTCGCGACACGGGCCTTTCGGGCGCGGCCAGGATTTGTCCGCCTCGACAATGGAGGCGAGGGCCGCTGCGAAATCGCGGCGGGCCGGCAAGTCGGGCAGAGCGTCCAGGGCGGCGGCGCATTGGGCGGCGTTGGCGTTGGCGGAAGGCTGGCGCCGCAAGACCGGCAGCCAGGAGCGCCGCCAAGCCTCCAATTGCTCCATGAGCCAGACGCGCCACTGATCGGGTTGGGCGGTTTGGAAACGGTCGAGTTGCGCGGCGAACCAGCCGGCTGGATCGGGCAGGGTTTGGGAATAATTGTGCAGGCGGCGGATCAATTCCCGCACCGGCTGGTCCCAATCGCCGCCCTGGGCCTGGATGAGTTGTTGGATGGCCACGTCGGCGGGAGCCTCCGAGTTGTAAACTTCCTCCAGCAGCGCGTCCAGCGTCTGGCGGGCCAGCACCTGGGCTTCTTCATCGGACAACACCCTCATTTGCGGGTCCAGTCCCAGCTCGTAGAAATGCTCACTGACAAGATGAAAACAAAAACTGTGGAGCGTGCAAATATGCGCCGTCTCCAGCAGCGCCAATTGTTCCGCCAGACGGGCCAATGACATCGGGGCGCTTTCCAGCCCGCCCCGCAAACGCCGTCGCATCTCGGCTGCAGCGGCCTGCGTGAAAGTGACCATGAGGATCTCATCGACGCCGCCCTGGTTGCTCTCATCCAAGAGCCAGGCCAGGCAGCGATCCACCAGCGTGCGCGTCTTGCCCGCGCCCGCGCCGGCCACGACCAGGACGTTGCCCCGCGCGGCGATGGCTTCCAACTGTTCTGCGGTGGGAGGAGTCGTGTTCAAAACACATCAACAATCACATTTGTTTCCCGGTCGATGCTCCACAGCGCCACTGCGGCCGAGTATCCCAGCCAGCCCTCTTGCTTGGTGGCGTTCAGCAGACTGCCTATCGCGGGCTTGGCTTTCGGACCGAGGGCCGCCAGGAGCGTAATACAGTCATCACGGTTGGCGCGGTTGGAATCATTCAGATCGGCGATCAATTGGGGAACAACTTGCTCCAGTATTGCGCCCATTGATTGCAGCGCCACGGTGATCTCTTTCTCGTCGCCGTACCTGGCCTCCTCGCGTTGGAAAATGCCCCACAGGGCGGGAAAGGCCGGGGCCGCATCCGGCCCAAGTCTGCGCAACAACTCGGCGGCGACATGTCGATTTTCGTCTTCATCTTCGGGCCAGGGAAAGAATCTTTGTGTCCAATCGGGCAGCGAATGTCGCTGTCTGAAATCCGCCCATTTCTTGGCAAGCGCGTATTTGCTGTCAGTCACGCGTGAAGCCAGAAAGAGGGGACCGCGGGGACCCATTGCTTTGAACGCAGCCGCGGCTCGTTCGAGGCTTGCGGCACTGCTTCCGTCGGTCTGGCTGAACCAATCGCTGGCGGACAAATCCTGGTATCGCGGCTCACGGTCAAATGCGCCCATGAACCAAGCCATGCCAATGGCGGCGACTGCAAACATCACCACGACCCAGGGGCGGAATATCCGCCGAATCCGGGCCGGGCCTTGTTGGGAAGCTGGCGTCATAGGCGATTCTTCTTAAAACTACGCCTTCACCCTTGTAATTCGCCAGCGGATAGTGGGCTGTTGGATGAGAGGTCCTTCAGCCATTCGTCGTCGAATTGAGAAGATTTTATCTTGACTGGGCTTGACTGGGCTTGACTGGCGTGGCTCTTTTTGGCCACTCCACCCGCCGGCGTACGGGCGGACGGCATTGCGACAATTCGCGCCGTTGCGCGCCCGCGTATCCAACTTATGCGTTAGCATGGAGCCATTACAGCACAGTCGCTGGAGGTTTGCCATCCGCCCGGCGGATCAAAATGAAAAAAGGAGCTTACGATGGTGCGCAAATATCACATTCATGGTTTGGGATGCCCGTTTCGAGGCAGCAGTGACACGAAACGCGACACGGTGAAAAAACCGAATCATTAGCCCGGATTTTTCACTGTGCGGCGAAAGCCGCTTCCATTTTGTGGGTAGGGCGACGCTCCTGCGGAGCCGGGGTCTCGTCGGTAAAAAGGCTCCGCAAGAGCGTCGCCCTGCCAAATTATATGCGGGCTAGAATCGCGCGGTCAGCCCCACGCGCACCTGAAAGGGTTCGACGGGGTGAAAAACATCCGTGAACGCCGGCGAGGCTGTCGGCCTGTCGCGCGATGTATAGGCGTAGTCGATGTCGTGATCGCGGCTGTCGAGCAAGTTCAAGAACTCGGCGAAGACTCGCCACGTTTTGTTGATTTGGCAGCCGGCTTCCGCGTTGAGCAGGAGCGTGGAATTCGAGCGATAATCTCCATCCGACGTCAAATCACGCGGGCCGAAGTAGCGCAGCCGGAGGCTCGCCGAGAATCCCCGCTCATGCAGCGTGATGCCGGAGGAAATCACCGTTCCGACCGCCTCGGGCACGCGTGTGCCGCCCGGACTGCCGGGCGCGGCGTCGGCCGCGTCCACGGAAGTGAAACGGGCGCTGGACTCGGCCAGGTCAAGGTCGAAAGTTAAATGACTAATTGGCGTGTAGTAGTTTGCCCATTCGACGCCGTAGCGGTTGCTCGGCTCTTTTGAGGCGACGGTGCTGCCGGTGTCGCCATCCTGCATCAGTTCGGAATCGCTGTACAGATACCAAAGCGAAAGGCTGCTTTGCAAATGCGGGACAACCAAAGTGCGCACGCCAATTTCCGCGCCTTTGGTTTGGACCAGGCCGGGAATTTTCCCGCCAAGCGTTCCATTAGTGGGATTGTCCGCCGAGACCGGCTCGACGGTTTGCGTCGCGCCGCGCCCGTCGTTGCTGTGAAAACTGAATCCACCCTGCGCGTAAAATTCGGTTTTTGCCCACGGGCCGAAAATCAAACTCAACTTGGGGCTGGGCAACAAAGTGGCGGAGGCGCCGTTGTTGGCCGGGGTGACCAGGCTGGTGACATCAAAGTAATCCAGGTCGCCGCGCATGGCCAGGACCGAGCGGAATTTGTCCGTCCACTGGACTTTGTTTTCCGCGTAAAGACCGACTTGGGTGTCCGTAAAGTAATCCGCTTCCGTGGTGGCCGGCAAATAGGCGCCGGTGGCGGAATCAAATTTTTCCACGCGCGCGCGGTCTTCGGTCTGGTAAAGGCCGTTGTTGATCCAGTCGTTGCGGACTTGCAGGCCGAAAGAATTCTCCACATCGCTTCCAGACCATTGACTGGAATACGCCTGTCGCGCGTCCAGTCCCGCCACCCAGCGTCTGTCCTGCTGCTCGAACTGGTCGCCTCGATTGGTGTCAGTCAAGTAGTAAGTGAAATCGGAAAACAGATCCAGATCGTAATAAAAACCGTGGGCCATGATTTTGGTCTCCGAGTTCCCGTCGGAACGATGCCATTCGGCCTGCAAGCTGTAACGCTCCGAATTGCCGCCGTCAGAGGGGTTGAGCGTGCCGAAATAACCAACCCGGGGGACGGCGTCTTCGGCGAGTTGATCGCTCGAATTCCATTTGCCATGATAAGCCCGGCCCGTGACACTGAAACCGTTGGCCTCATTGCCTTGACTATAGGTGAGAAGGCCGTTGAATTTGGAATAGTCTTCCGGATGCACCCAGGGACCGTCGTCATGATACGCTTCGCCTCCGATGAGCAAATTGCCCAAATCGACTTTTTGCGACAACCCGAACACGCCGCGCTCAAAACCAAAAGTGCCCCCTTCCACCGTCAGGAAATCCTGGGGCAGCGTCTTGTAAAACTCCAGATGGGCCGCTCCGGCCGAACCGTAGTTGCCGACGTCCGCGTAATAAGGGCCTTTCTCGTAATCGAGCCTCTGCACCAACTCCGGGATGACTGTGTTCATGTCCGAGTAACCCTCGCCATGCGCGTGCGAGGGCAGGTTGAGCGGCATCCCGTCGAGAAAGGTGGCGAAGTCCGTGCCGTGGTCGAGGTTGAAGCCGCGCAGGAAATACTGGTTGGCCTTGCCGCCTCCGGCGTGCTGCGTGATGATCATTCCCGGCACGGTTTCCATGACTTCCCCGCTGCGCAGAATTGGGCGGTCGGCAAGCTGCGCCGCGCCCGTGGTCCCCTGGCCGGCGGAATCGGCGACGCCAATCATGCTGTCCTGGCGGCCGGTGACGACGACTTCGGGCAATTGGGTCGGCGGTTGATTAGTCGCGGGCTGATGGGTCGAATTTTGGGCGAAGCAGGGGGCGGCAGCCAGCATGGCCAGCGGAATCCGGCTCAACTTTGCGCGCCGCTTCATGAGGTTCATGATGTTTGAGAACAACGGGCGCAAGGCACGGCGGAACACCGCGGCATGACCCCCGAGGCGAAACAATGTTACGTTCATGGAAACGAGTAATACTCATTCCAGGAATGTTACGCAAGAGAAAACTCGTGTGCAAAGCAACCGGGGCGCAAATCTGTTTCTGGCCGGTTCCATCCTTGCCGTGCCGCCCTCACCCCTGCCCTCTCCCGCTGGCGCGGGAGAGGGAGAACCATTGGCCGCCCCACTTTAAGGGCAACCGACTGGATTGGCCGGACACGCCCACGCAAAACCAAGGCCCTGCGATTGCTGTTCCTTCTCCTGGGGCAGAGATTTTTAGGGTGAAGATAATTGGACATTTGCCGGCGTGATTTGTTTTGGCGGACCAGGGCAGGAGGTCTAATTAAATATGGCGGTAGTGTTGAGCCAAATCCCAGCCTCACCCCCTTTCGTCTCCTCTGCGCGCACAGGCCAGCCCCATCCCGCAGCCAGACTTAGTCCGCCATATTTAATTAGACATACCTGCTCTCCGGTGTTAGGCTGTGGCCACTATGAATATATCCTTCTTTAGAAAACATCTCCGGTTCTCCGGTCCGGCTGGCGCCCTGGCCGTCAGTGATGACGACGAGGTTTCCCGCCGCCTGGCCATGCTCATTGTGGGTGAATGCGAAGGCAGGGGCGCCACGCAAGCCGCCAAGCAATTCCACTTCAGCCGCCAGCGCTATTATCAGTTGCTGGAGACTTTCAACGCCAATGGCGCTGTGGGTCTGGCTCTGGAACCGCGAGGACCTAAAACCGATTACCGCCGCACCGATCAAATGATCCGCCTGGTGATCCGGCATCGCTTCCTGGATGCCGAGGCTTCCGCGGAGGTCATCGCCCAGAAGTTGCGCCAACAGGGCAACCCCATCAGCCAGCGCAGCGTCGAACGCATCATCGCCGATTACGGCCTGCAAAAAAAAACTCTGCGCGCTTAACCCGGCCCATCCGCCCCGGTTTGTCCAGGTGCAGCGAAGCCGCAGCCTGCAACAAACCCGGCCGGCCGACCCGGCCAGTCTGGAGCGCCAGGTGCGCCAATTGCTGGCCGACAAAGTCTCCGGCAATCAAGTGGGCATTTGGCTCCTGGCCGCCGAGCACCTGCGCCTGGGAACCTGGGACTTATTGTTGCGCTGGAGCCGGCAGCCGGCCCAGGGGCTGGAACCGCGTTTGGCCCTGCGCCTGGTCAATGAAGCGGCCTTGTGCCTGTGTTCCTACCGCCATGGGCGCACACTCTCTCAGAAGGGCTTCGAACTGGCCAATGGCCTGCCCTTTGTTCCCACCGACGCCGCCATCCATGATCTTTTGGACCGTCATACCGTCTTGGAAGCTCGGGAAATGCAAATCGCCTTGGGCAAGCTGCGCCGGGCGGGGGGTCATTTTGGCGGCAAACTTCTGGCAATGGACCCTCACCGCATGGCCAGCTACACCCAACGGCAAATGCGCCGGCACCGGTTCAGCGCCCGGGAAAAACCCGCCAAGATGGGCCAAACGTTTTTCCTGCTGGATTGCCAGACCGGACAACCGGTTTGCTTCACCCTGGCCTCCGCGGCCCAGTCGGTCTTGGACGCCAGCCCGGCCCTCTTGGGCATGGGCGCGGAGATTCTCGGAGCGCCAGCCGGGGCCTGCCCCAAACCGTTGGTTCTATCCGACAAGGAACACTACAGCCAGGAACTCTTCCTGGGGGTCCGGCAACAGGGTTGTTTTGATTTGCTGGCGGCCCTCTCGGCCTATCCGCAGTCCCTCAAACGCTGGAGCGCCATTGCCCAGCGGGACTTCACGCCCCGCTGGCCCGGTTACGCCATCACGACGCAGCCCTACCGGTTCAAGAACCATGCCGATCTTTATTACGAACTGGTTCAACGAACAGGCGTCAAGAAAAAGGAGTTTTACCATCAGGGGTTTTTGAGCACGATCCGGCTCCCGGAGGAGCAAACCCTCACCAGGGACTATCCGCAGCGATGGCATGTCGAGGAGTTTTTCAAATTCGACGCCGCCTTGGGCTGGCATCGCACGGGAACTTTGAATCTCCATATCCGTTACGGACAGATGACCCTGGCGTTGCTGGCTCAGGCCGCCATCTATCAGTTGCGCCAGCGCATCGGCCCGCCGGTGGCACAATGGGATTCGCCCCATTTGGCACGCAACCTTTTTCAGGGCCTGGAAGGGGACATTCGTGTCGAACAAGACACCATTGTTGTGACCTTTTACAATGCGCCCAACGTGGAACTCTTGCGCGCCCACTACGAAAACCTGCCCGCCAAACTCCAGCACCAAAGCGTCGATCCTCAAATCCCCTGGCTCTACAACTTCAAACTCGACTTCCGTTTCAAATGACTCGCGCCCATGGGAACGACCGGCAAATGTCCAATTATCTTCACCCTAAAAATCTCTGCTGGAGGAGA
>PLGF01000061.1 GCA_003138485.1 Verrucomicrobiales bacterium
CTAAAAATCTCTGCTGGAGGAGAGGGCAGGGGTGAGGTCGAGCCCCGAAGAATTCTTCTCCCCCAGGGAGAAGGAGGAGCGGGCGCACAGTTCTGGAGTTGCGAATGATCGTCCGGCAAATCCAGTCGCGTGCTTTTTCGATGCAGCGGTGGATGATTCTCCCTCTCCTGGCTTGTCCCGCCATAGCCGCCAGGCGACGGCGGAAGGAGAGGGCAGGGGTGAGGTCGGGCCCCGAAGAATTCTGTCTCACCCCACGCGAGGCTTTGATTTATTGGCCGCCTGCTTTATACATTGCGCATGAACAGGCCCGATACAAATGGCGGCATGACTCGCTCCAGGGCCGTCGCGGCGATCTGCGGCGCCGCGGTTCTCGCCGGCTTGGCCGTGTTCCTGGCCCGCCAAAGCGCCATCGACAGCCTCGCCGCGCGGAATGAGTTTCTGGCGCGGCAATTGCAGGAAGCACAGGCGGCGCGCCAAGACGCTTTGGACAAAGCCGCCGCCCGGGAAGCGGAGTTGCAAACCGTGCGCCGGGATTCGGCCGTGCTCGCGCGCCTTCGCGCGGAAATGAAGACCAACCCGCCGGCCGCTCTCCCGCCTTCGGGCTTCTACGTCGGCAAAGACCCGCCGATGTATGTCAGCTACGGAACACCGGACCCGCTCTTGCAGGTGTTCATTCAGTCCGTCATGGCCGGCGGCGATGATCCCGCAGCCAAAGGGAGGGCGATCTTCGCCAAAATCTGCGCTGCCTGCCATCAGGCTGACGGCGCCGGCAAGGATGGCGTGGCGCCGCCGCTGGTTGGCTCGGAGTGGGTGCTGGCGCCGGGCGGCGAACGCCTGGTTCGCATCGTCTTGAACGGCTTGACGGGGCCAATCGGCGTGCAAGGGCGAGATTGGAACCTCCCCATGCCGCCCTGGCGCGAGAATCTCAAGGACGCCGAAATCGCCGTCGTGCTCACCTACATCCGGTCGAACCTGGGCGGCAACAAGGCTGGGCCAATCACCGCGGCAATGGCCGCCGCCGCGCGGGCGCAAGCGCATCCCGGCCCGGAAACCTCTGAAGAGCTGCTGCGCATTTCGGAGCAGTGACCCGGCTTCCAACCCACTTCACTCTCCGCCCGGTTCCGCCGCGGGGCGGAAGTTCTCCAGAGCGAGCGGCGGCGCGTAAACGCCCTTCAGTTCCCGGCGCCACCATTGGCCGGTCGCGCGGCGGGTGGGGATGTCGGTGAAACGGTATTCGTAGAGCATGGCGCGGATGTATTTGGGCGGCGCGGCGGGGAAGGGATTGCGCTCCAGCAGCGCGAGCACGGAAGGGGTGTTTTGGAGCAGGCGCCATTCCAGGCGCAAAAACCACTGGTTGCCCCGCGCGCTGCCCAGCGCCGCAAACCACATCTGCCAGTCCAGCCGCGGCTGATACGGCGCGACAAATCCCGGACGGCGCATCACATCGCCGGGTTTGTACTTGAATTCGTACGCTTCCCAGCTCCGCCCATCGTTGCTCCCCTCAATGACAATTTCCGGCCGCGTTTGCGTCATCACCGCGAACAGCCCATAGGAGTTGAAGCTGCGCAACGGTTCGAGCCAGCCGCAAAGCGCCACCACAGGCGCTGGCCATCTCTTTCCGACGCCCGCCACCGCCAGCACCTGCATCCACGTCACCGTCACTATGAGAGCGGTCAGCCCGAGCATCACCGGCCAGGGCCAGCGCGCCGGGCGGAGAGGATCGCCAGTGGGCGCTTGCCCGCCTGCGCGGCGGAACCGCCGCAGAACGCGGTCGTCCAGGAGGGGGACGCACAGGAGCAAGGCGAGCCAATTGAAGAACGTGTAATTGCCGGTCAATAGAATCGCGACTTGCAGCGCCGCAAACGCCGCCGCGGCCACCAGCCGGAACCGCCGCCCGCAAAAGATCAAGGCGGGCGCCCCCAATTCAATCGCGAACAACAGGATTTGCGCCAGCGCCAGGACGCCGGCGGGCAGTTGGTGCGCATGCCAGCCGATTGCCGTAGGCAGCGGCTGGGTTTCGAAGTGGACGCGCAAGGCCTCCAGGTTCCACCACGACGGGTCGCCGCTCATTAGTTTGACACAGCCGGATTCAAACATGAGGCGGAACAGTTCCCAGCGCAGCAGCCACACCGCCAACGCCGGCGGACGCGCCTGGAGCGAGGGCCGTTCCAGCCATTGCAACGGCGCGTAAAAGATCGCCAGGAAACCCGTTTCCAGCAGAAGGATGTCCCATTGGAAATTGAAAAACGGACTGCCTATCGTGCAGAATGACAGGTAGAGCGCCCAGAGCAGCGCGAGCATCAGCGGCGGCGCGACGCCCGCCAGCAGCGCCAGGGAGCCGCCCACTCCCAGCGCGCATTGCCACCGCAGCGCGCCGTCGCCGTCGCCCCACCAGGCCAAGGTCGGAAACAAATGGAACCGCTCCAGTCCGAGGTGGTTTTGCGCCGCCGCCACCTTGACAGCCGACATCAGTTCCCGGGCGGGCATGATGCCGTGGCTGCCGATCAGCCCCTGCATTTGCGCCCCAAGCGAAAGAAACGCTATCAAATAAATCAGCGCCAGCCCCCGCAGGAAGACCCATCGTACCCGGATGCCACCGGGCGGTTCCAGGCCCGGCCCCGAATAGATTCGGTCGAGCTTCGAGAAAAACGTCCTGTGCAGGGCCACTTCCTCGTAGAGCGTTTCGCTCAACTCGGCAAACGGGCGGAATTTCTTATACAGACCCCACATCCACCGCTCCCGCCCGCCCTCGGACAGCGAACGAAACACCGCCTCTGCCCCCCGGCTCACCGTGCCGTCGGGCAGAATCAAGTGGACGGCTTCAGCGAAGTCCGCCGCCGGAATTTCAGGGAATTGCGCGGCTATTGCGGGGTCCTGGAAAGGAAGATAATCCACGGCCCCGCCGGTCGCGCTTTTCCAGCGGACGACCCAGCGGCGGCAGAATTGGCAATCGCCGTCAAACACCAGCAGGGGCCTGGGCGGCGGCGATTGAACTCGGCTGATCTGTGGCACACGCGCAAGGCAGGCCCATCCCCGCCGGCTCAGTTCTTCTCCAAAAGAAACAGCTTCGAGGATTGCCGTCCCAAGGCCGACTCCACCTTGAGCATGGCCGGATAATCCTTCGGATCGACAATGGCGGGAGCGGTGTTGAATTGATGGGTGATGACCCATTTCTCCGCCCCGCCGCTGGAGCTGACCCGCGCCTCTCCGGCGCCGTCCGGCTCATCGAGCGTCTCGCTCCGCGGCGCGATGACCAGGCGCCGGAAGCCCGCCGGCCATTGGATCTCCGTCCGCACCGAATTCTCGCTCTGGTGCGCAATGAACAACGGCAGCGTCCGCTGGTCCGTCCCGGCCGGCAGAAGCCCCGGCTTGAAGGGGAGATCGAAGTAAAAGTAATTTCCATCCACCACGCTGTAATTGTCC
The DNA here is from genome assembly GCA_003138485.1 of Verrucomicrobiales bacterium. Classification (GTDB taxonomy): domain Bacteria; phylum Verrucomicrobiota; class Verrucomicrobiia; order Limisphaerales; family Palsa-1400; genus PLGF01. Next base: position 3,424 of record PLGF01000061.1, read on the forward strand.
ACTTCCACCGTGAATTGTTCCAAGCCGGGATAAGTGTCAAATTGCGTTTTCAGGCCGCCGACCGCCCGCGCCCCCTGCGCGACGCCCGAGACGAGCTCCTGGAAGTAGCGCCTTTTCTCCTCGGGCGGCAGTTCGGAGAAGTAGCGGTTCATGGAGCCGAAGGTCATTCCGTAGTATTGACGTGTCACCCCCACCCGCGTCTTCCCCGTGTCGTCCGGCGAGAGCGTGTAAACCGTCTCCGTCTTGTTCCCGCAGCCGCGGGCGGCCCGGATGACTTCGCAACGCTGGCTGGAGAGAAACAGACCCAACTCTCCGTCCGAGCCGGTGGACCCCATTTGCGCGTATTGATCGGTGTCGTTGAGGTAATACGGCTGGCCGTCCACCTCGACCCTGACCAAGGGTTGTTCAAAGGCGCTGGGAAGCGGAAACGACATCGCCACGTTGGTGATGCCCGCGATGGGCGGCAATCCCGAAGCCAGGACAAACTCCGGCTTGAACCCGTCCGCCGCCAGCATTGCGTGCAACAGTATCGCGCGATCCGCCGCGTGGCCGTAGCCGTCCGCCAGCGTCGTGTCCGCCGGCGAAAGCTCGCTCAAGGGCAATTGGGTGAACGAAGGCCCGGCCAACCGAATGGACTTGGCGACAAAATCCCGGATGTATTTGAGTTGCTCCAGTTTGGACGGGGCATTGGTCTTGGGAACGAACTGCCGGGCCTTCTCCGACGCCCGGTCGCTTTGCGTTGAGCGCCGCAGCAGCGTGTCGTTCAATTCTGTCAAGTAAGACTTTATGTCGCCGGCGAAGTAGGCCACGCCGGGGTCGTAGGCCCAATCCGGGGGGAGCTGGGTTTCGGCGGGCAGGGCCGGGACGGCGCCCGCCTGCCAGCGAAACGTCTGGCCCTGGCCGTTGGTCCGGTCCTGCTCCTGGATCACCCCGGCCCTGCCGCTGACCATTTCGTATATCTTCAGGTCCGCCGGCGCGGTCAGCGTGAAGGTTTTCCCCTCCAGCGCATCGGGCAGTTGGAACGATTCAAAACCGGACACGAAAGGCAGGCCTTTGCTGGTGATCTTAAACTCGACCTCGATGGTCGATCCGATATCGACTCCCGGCAGGTTGGCGACCAGGATCTTGCCGCCGGTGTAACGCTTGGCCGAGGTGTTCCACTCGGCGTCCATCGCGTTGATTTCGTTGGTGGAAATCTCCTGCCGATCCCCCGTTTTTGACACCACGACGCCGCGCGTGAATTGGGCCTCCTGGCAGGCGGGATTGTAGCCGATCTTCACCTCCGCCTCTCGTATCTTGCCGGCGTAATTGAGGATGCGCTTGGAATAGCTCACCGTATAGACCGAGGAGTGCGGGTCGATGACTTCCAGTTCCTTGTGGACATCCAATATCTTCGCGTTGGATTCCACCGGGCTGGCCGCGCTCTCTGGCGCCTGCGCCTCGGCCGGGGCCGCCGGCGATTCAGGCGCCGCCAACACCGGCGCCTTGCGCTGGTCGTATTCCATTGATTTCAACGTCTGCTTGAGCGTCAGGTATTGCGCGGGGGAGAACTCGACCACTTTCAACTTTAATTGCCGCGCGCAATCCAGCATGCCCTCCTTGTCCTGGCAGGATTGCTGGTAACTCACGCAACTGTCCTCCACCGGCGCGTACACCGGCAGGGAGACGGCCGCGCCGAAACCGGCGCCCAGCTTGAGCGAGAGAGCCTCCTCCAACCCGCAGGCGACGCTTGTTTGCATGGGATATTTTCGTTTGTCCAATCCGGCGCCGCCCAGGATGAAGTTGACAATGCCAAAACTCTTGCCGATCCACGGCAGGCTCACCACCGCCTTGCCGTTGCCGCTGGCCGTCATGCCATCGACGGAATACTCCAACTCCGCTTTCAACACCGATGCCATGTCCATCATGTCCTCCGGCGTGAGGTTGAGGGATTTCAAGCGCGCCCCCGGCATCGTTTGTTTGAGTCTCGTCTCAAAAAACCGCCGCCGGTCATCGGGCTTCATGTGCGAGAAGGCGTTCCGGTATTCGTCGTCGTTGACGCCCTCAAAAACCAATTCCGATTTCGCCTCCAGCGCGCCCGCGGCGGTCAGCTCCCCGGTTGTTTTGATGCGGATCAAGTGGTCTTCGGGCGGCTGGATGGGGCTGGTCATGAGCTTCTCACCCTCGGGCCGGCAGACCAGGAAACTCTGGTTGCAATCGTACGTGGGCAACAACTCCCGTGTGTTCTCATCGGTCGGGTCCATGAGCACGTACGTCCCCGGTTGTGTTTCCGCGCCTACAATGGCGTGGTTGAAAAACGGATCGGGCACTTCCGAATCGCGGCGCGTGCCAACACTGATGAGCACCGGGTAGGCGTGCAATCCCGCCTCCCGCAACATCGCCACCAACAGCGCCGCCTTGTCCCGGCAAACTCCGTACTTCTTGCCAAACGTCAGCTCCACGTCGTGCGGTTCGAACCCCGGACGGTCCTTCTCCGGCGTCAATCCCATGTAGCGGATGTTCTTCGAGACGTTGTAAAAGACGGCCTTGATCCGCTCCATCTCGCCCGTCGCGCCCGCCGTCAGTTTATCGACGGTCTTCTGCATATCCGGCGTTGTGGCGTCCAGGTGCGGCTTGCTCAGGTTCCAGTACCATTTGGAAACGTCCGTCCAATCCGGCGTGGTGCTGATGAGCACGCGCTGGAGGACATTTTCGTAGGGAGGCATGTCGGGTTCATCGAACATGCGCGGCACATCCTTGACTTCCCAGCGGTGAATCAATCCGCCCGCGCCGTCCGGTTCATTGGTGTAGTGGACGGTGCCGGGGACCTCGTCCCGCAAGGCGATGCGGGTCAGCGGCCTGTCCCCCGGCGCGCGCACCTCGTAAGAGATATGGCGGATGTAACCCGGCCCTTCAAAAACATTTTCATCGGCGAATTGGCCGGGAATATAAGGCACTTCGGTGGTCTGGCGCATCACCGAGTGGACCACGTCGCCGATCTCAACCTGCGGCACATTCACCCGCAAGACCCGCATGTGAGGATCAGCAATGTTCGCCTGCATTTCGCTGGCATCTATCGCCTCCTTCGAGTTGGCCGCCACGTCCACCGGCGTCGTTTCGCCGTTGGGATGGATCACCTCCAGCCGCGCCACCTCCACCGTCGCGTAGGGCAGCATGAAACTGAACGACAGCGTGCGGTTGTTGCGCTTGCCCTTTTCCGTGAGCGCCTTGACGAAAGTCTCGTCCTGGCATTCCCCGGTGCCGTCGGCGCGATAGACCTCCGTGATTTTCCTCTCGACCGTCGCCTGGTCGCAATCCGGGTATTTGGCCAGGGTGATGTCGTTGGCGGCGGCCAGGACCGTCCGGATGTCCACCGGGTCCCAGATGCCGCCCGCGTAGCGGTTGGTTTGGGCGCGCGCCGGGCCGGCCGGGACAAACAAGGCCAGAAACACCATCGCGGTCAAAACGGCAGATAATTTAATCTTCATAAAATGGCTCCAAGCCCCTTTATCATACAGATTCCCTCACGCCGCGCAAGACAAGCGCAAATGAGATGTCCTAATTTCTTGAGGATAGCGGCAAAGTACTTGCGGATATTTCTTGCTTTTGGCGGCCAGCGGGTTCGGAGAAAGAAGCAGTTCTTTTACAGTTTAAAATTTGCGTGGCGTTGGCCGCTACATAATCCACATGAAAAACCCGCTAATTTTTTCAAGGCATAAGCAGACTGAGGCCAGGCGCGCCCGAATGGGCGCCGCCTGTGCTTTCCTCTGCGGGTGCCTTAGCGGGTTGCCTACCGTGGGTGCACGGGTGTGCGCCTTTCAGGTTTTCAGTGGTTCAAACCGCCTGAACAACAAAGCACACAATGAGCATACATAAGGCAATTCTAAAGAGCTTGGTCACCACAATCCCGGCCGCCGTGTTAGTGGTTTTTCTTTTCCTGTTGCAGCGAGCCTACGGGATTGAGGGACTGACAATTTCCGTACAAAACGGAACAAACATCGTTCTCGGCTGGCCCAGCGCGACGAATGAAACCTATCTCATCAATACCGCGCGTCGCTGGAGACAAACGGCGACTGGCAAGATTTGACCAATTATTTTCTTTTTTCAGGGCTGAGGACACGCGCCTATATCGGATACACGAAAGCGATCAATTTCAATCCAAATCAGCATGCTGAACGTGCTAACAACCAACATTGAGGAAGTGGAACAGTATAAGCAATGGGAGAAGATGCCATCATTGGTCGGATCGAATGAAGCGTATCACCTGGCAACAAATTGGCTTTCTCGTGTGTCCGTGGATGTGTCCAAGCTGAACGGGAAATACCCTGTTCACGTCGGTCAACCATCTTGGAACGACCAAGGAGTTATCACACCGCTTCCGCTCCATTGTGTCACCTGGGGCGAGGGAGATTATCAGGCGGCCAAAGTCGGAATCTTTGGGCCAACCAAGAAGATGATGGGCTTGACGATTAAAGATGAATCACTCTCGACCCGGATATTCCTACTGGTGACAAACCAGAAAGAATTGATAGAGATGACAAATATCCCTTCGAGGCTTATTGAGACAAATAGCAATCGTTGAGTGGCGCATGCAAGCAAGTGTCCTCATGGTCGTATTGCAGTGAATGCGCTCTCAACATGCGTCAATCTTGTGGTCCCTGTGGCTGTATTAGTGCCAATTCTCTCATTGTTCTTGTCCAAGCGGGGCCGGGACCTTTGGTTGGCGGTGATCTTTTGCAAGTTAATGCGGATGGTTGTGCCAGAGGATATGGGGGCGTTCCAAGCCGTGGGCCAGCATCAGTGGCTCGTCGTTGAGCAATTCCGTGGTTGGGCCGTCGGCCACGACCTCGCCGTGATCCAGGACAATTGCCCGCGAACAGAGTTCCACCGCCAGTTCCAGATCGTGCGTCGCAATGAGCTTGGTGGCCGGAATCTGCCGCAGAAGCGCCTTGAATTCCCGCCTTCCGCGCGGGTCCAGATCGCTGGTCGGTTCGTCCAGAACCAGGATCGCCGCGTCGCATGCCAACACTCCTGCCAGGCAAACACGCCGCTTCTCCCCATGACTCAAATGGTGCGTCGCCCGCCGCCCGAAATCCGCCATTCCAACCTGCGCCAGCGATTTGCCGACCCGCTCCGCCACTTGCGCGTCATTCAAACCCAGTTGTTGCGGGCCAAACGCCACGTCTTCCTGGACCGTTGGGCAAAATAACTGGTCATCCGGGTCCTGAAACACCAGTCCGACCTGACGCCGCACCGTATCGAGCGTTTCCGCCGTGACGGGTTGTCCGAGGATTTTCACGGTGGCTTTCTGGCCCGTTTTCTCCGGCAAAATTCCGTTCAAGTGCAGCAGCACGGTTGATTTTCCGGAACCGTTTGGGCCAAGCAACGCCACGCATTCGCCCGTCGCGATGGAAAAGCCGACCCCCCGCAGCGCCTCCGTGCCGTCGTGGTAGCGGTACTTCAAATTGTTGACTTCAATCGCGTTCATTTCCAACCCCGCGCGCACATGGCGTCGTAGATGCGCTCGGCCCGTTCCGAGGCGCGGATGAATAATTGGCCGACGACCGTGCCCAGAGTGTGCCAATGGAAGGGCCGCCTTTGCGTGAAGGTCCGGCTGGCCCGCGCCCGGCGCATCCGCTCGGATTCATCCAACAAGACGAAGAGGTAACGATGCATGAGCGCGATGGTCGTGATCAGCAAGGAGGGAACGCGGATGGATTTGAGCACCCTCAATATCTGGCTGAAAGGTGTCGTGTTGGAAACCAAAATGACCGTCAGCAAACACAAGCCGCTCTTGACCGCCAGCGCCAGCCAGTTGGCGCGGCCGGCCGGCTGCCACGCGTTGACCAGCACCACGCCCAGCACAAACGGCGAGAGCATCAACAATCGCCGGGCCAGGAACAGCAGCGGCAGCCGGCTCAACAACACCGTCAATAACAACACTCCGGCCACGCCCGCGAACCAGGCGCGGTGTTCAATCGGCATCAGCACCGTTGCCACGATGAGGAGCAGCGCGAACCCCAGCTTGGGCGCCGCACCCAAACGGTGGATTGGGCTGCCGGGCCGCCCGTGATGATGATCCCAGGAAACGTTCACGATTCGGTTGATTTGGGCACAAGCCACCGCCCCATCAGCAACGCCAGCGCGAAAACAACCAGCGAACCGATCGCCCCCGCCACCGCCGTGGCCCCAACGGCCCAGTGCATCCCCGGCACTTGATAATCCGGCGCTGGCGCGGGCCACAACGGCGCCGCCAGTGTGTGTTTGATGCCGAACTTTCCCGCCACCGAGTCCAACCCGTCCGGCCAGGAACAGGCAAAGGGCGCCACGAAAACCGCCACCCCCAGCGTCGCCAGCAAACCCTGCCGCACCAATTCACCAAACCGCTTCGGCCCGCCCCCTGCCTGCGTTTCGACGATCAAATCAGGCCGCGCGCGATAGACCGCCAGGAACACCAGTCCGCTGATCAACCCTTCTCCAACTCCAATGAATAGATGCACCGCCGCCATTGCCGGAAACGCCGCCGCCCACGGGATCGTGCCCGACCACGCCAACTGCCCCGCGCAACTGATGGCCGACACCACCGTCGCGCACCACGCCGCGAAGGCAATCGCCGTCACCCGTCCGCGAATGCCCGTCAGCCAATGGCACACCGCCCGGTACACCGCGTATCCAACCACGGAGTTGAGGATCGCCATGTTGAAAATATTCGCCCCCAGCGCCGTCACGCCGCCGTCCTGGAACAGAAAACATTGCACAATCAGCACCGTCGTGACCACCACCACCGCCGCGCTCGGTCCCAGCAGCGCCGCCACCAGCGTGCCGCCGACCAGGTGGCCGGACGTTCCGCCCGCCACCGGAAAATTCACCATTTGCGCGGCGAACAAAAACGCCGCCGACAGGCCCAGCAGCGGCGCTTTCCGGGCGGGCAGCTCCCGCCGCACCTGGCGCAACGCCAGGCCCACGCCCGCCGCCGACAGCGCGGCGCTGACCGCCGCGGTCTTGCCGTCAATAAATCCGTCTGGAATATGCATAAACGCCACCTGATGAATCCCGCCAACACGCGTTCCATTCCGCGTCACGTCCATTCAATCGGTAATACATTCTCCTGCAAGCGTAATACTTGTCCCATGCCCAGGTCAAGCGCCGATCCTGCCGGGGGAGCGGGCGATGCCCCGGCGGCGGTTTGAATCGGCACTGGGGGCGGCGCTGAAGCCGCCAGAAATGACTAATGTCCAAGCGCTAATGACGAAGGAATGACGAAGTCCGAATGACTAAAAGCGGCTTCGGTCATTTTCGTCATTGAGTCATTTGGGAATTCTTTCGTCATTAGGGCTTCGACATTCGTCATTTTCCCCCGCGGTATTGTGTTTTCGGACGTTGCCCGTGCCGGCTCAAGTCCAAAAGAGAGATACCCTCCCTTGGCGGCTTGACACGGAAATGGCGCCTGGTCAGCCCGGCAGGTCGTGGCCGGTCGTCGTCACGGTCAACTTGCCGTGTTTCACCCCTTTGGCCGCGATAAGCGCGTCGGCAATTTTCCGGATCGGGCCCGCCTTGCCGCGCACCAGAATCACCTCCAGACAATTGTGGTGATCCAGGTGGACGTGGACGGTGGAAATGATCACGTCCTCGTGATCGTGTTGAATGTCCGTCAAAACGGACTGGAGATTATGTTTGTGATGGTCATACACCAAGGTGATGGTTCCGGCGATCTCCGCGCTGCTGAACTTCTGCCGATGCTCAACCAATCCGTTGCGAATCATATCCGCGATCGCCAGCGAGCGGTTGTCATAGCCCCGTTCGCGGGACATCTGGTCCAATTGATTCAACAGCGGACGCGGCAGAGAAACACTGAAACGGGCGACAGGTTCAACTTTCATGCCGTTGATAATGCCGCAAAAGAGCCGGCGGGGAAAGCCGATTTTGGCGATTCCGAGGCCGCGGTTTTTGAGCGCAAATCTGTTTTTGTGAATGGCTCGCCCTCATCCTGACCTTCTCCTCCAGCAGAGATTTTTAG
>PLGF01000099.1 GCA_003138485.1 Verrucomicrobiales bacterium
ATTGATTTTTGTCCCGGCGCGGCGGGTTCGGCAAGGAGCCGGACGCCCAGACGGCAACCAATAGCAGGGCGCGATCAGCCGCAACCAGGAAAAGCGTTTGGATGAACGGGATTTACAGGATANNATCTGGCGGCGTCAAAAGACATTGTTTCGCCTTGGATGCTGGCGGGGGAACTAGGGTTGTCTTGAACGATTTCTCAGCTCACATCTGGCCAATGATGTTTGTGCCGAATTCGGAGCACTTGACTTCGACGGCTCCGGGCATCAGCCGCGCGAAATCGTATGTCACCCGCTTGGAGGCGATGGCGCCGTTGAGGCCCTTGAGGATCAGATCGGCGGCCTCGACCCAGCCCAGATGCCGGAACATCATCTCGCCGCNNCCGCTCAACACCACGCTGCCCGGATTGACCCGGTCCTGGTTGGCGTACTTGGGCGCCGTCCCGTGCGTCGCCTCGAAAATCGCGTGCCCGGTGATGTAGTTGATGTTCCCGCCGGGGGCGATGCCGATGCCGCCCACTTGCGCCGCCAGCGCGTCGCTGAGGTAATCGCCGTTGAGGTTGAGCGTGGCGATCACATCGAAGTCTTCCGGGCGGGTCAGGACCTGTTGCAGGGTGATGTCCGCGATGGAATCCTTGATGACCAGGCCCGCGCCGGGTTTGCCGTCGGGGATTTTGCACCACGGCCCGCCGTCGATTTCCACCGCGCCGAAATACTCCCTGGCGACTTGATAGCCCCAATCGCGGAAAGCGCCCTCGGTGAATTTCATGATGTTCCCCTTATGCACCAGCGTCACGCTCTTGCGTTTGAACTTGATGGCGTATCCGATGGCGCTGTGGATCAATCGCACCGAACCGCTGTAGCTGACGGGCTTGATCCCCACCCCCACCCGCACGTCCGCCGGGAATCCCTTCGCGCCAACCGCCGCCCAGAACTCCTCCGCCCGGGCCACCGTGCCGAAGCGGATTTTGGCGAAAGACTTGGGGAATTCCGCCGCCAGAAAATCCAGCATCTTTTGCGCCTCCGCCGATCCCGGCGCGTATTCGATGCCGGCGTAAATGTCCTCCGTGTTTTCGCGGAAGATGACCATATCGACCTTCTCCGGATGTTTGACAGGCGATGGCACCCCCGGAAAGTACTGGACCGGCCGCAGGCACACATAGAGGTCAAGCTGCTGCCGCAATTCGACGTTGAGCGAGCGGATGCCGCCGCCGACGGGGGTGGTCAGCGGCCCCTTGATGCCGACCAGGTACTCCCTGAAGGCCTCGACGGTTGCCTCGGGCAGCCATGTGTTGAATTGTTTGAAAGCCCGCTCTCCGGCGAAGACCTCGAACCACGAAACCTTGCGTTTGCCGCCGTAAGCCTTCTGGATGGCGGCGTCGAAGACCCGTTGGCTGGCCGCCCAGATGTCCGGCCCGGTGCCGTCGCCGCGGATGAAGGGGATGACGGGCTGGTCTGGGACGATGAGTTTGCCCTGGGCAATCGTAATCTTGCCGCCGGGCGGAGGTGTGATGTCATTGCAAGCCATATCAAAAATAGGTGCAGCGCCGCGCGCAAATCCGCTTTTGTAGCGCAGGTTTCCAAACCTGCCGTGCCGCCGATTTCCAAATCGGCGCGCCGTGCGAAGTCATCGCCGGAACAGGCTTGGAAGCCCGCGATACGGCAGACTTGGAAGTCTGCGCCACGGCTAAAGGCCTCGACAAAACCTGATCTGCGCCCACAGCGCCGCGCGTCCGGCTTCACCGCGCCGTGTTCGCGGCCGCCCGGCGCGCGTTGAACTGGCTCGACTCCAGGGGATTGCCCCGGATCAGCCGTTGTCGCCGATGGCCTCGACCGGGCAGCCTTCCTTGGCCTCCTTGCATTGGGCCTCCTCTTCGGGGGTGCCGGGCTGCTTGAGGACAAAGGAATAGCCGCCGTCTTCATTGCGCGTGAAATTGGCCGGGGCCGTCTCGCGACAAAGATCGCAGTCGATGCATTGATTGTCCACGTAGTACTTGCCCGCGACATTATCGGGATATTTATTTGCGATATCAGCCATAAATTTGGAGCGATGATAATGGCCGCCAACCGACAAGCAAGCGCGATTTCAACCGAAAAAAGACCAGGAATTTATGGGGTTTTCGGCTGCTCTCGGAATGCCATTTCTGAAGCCTCGTGACTGTCGATTTGTTCCGCGACACGCACCGCGAATCGCTCCACCTGATTCTCGCGCACCAGTTCCTTTTGCCCCGGCATTTTGCCCAAGAGATGAATCGCGTTTTCAAAGGCCTTCCTGGTTTCATCCTGGCGCGGTTCGCCCAGAAGGAAATGAATTCTGAATGCTTCTGTTGATTCGTTCAGCGCGACCCCGCGGCCCAGCCATTTATTTGCCTTCTCCCGAATGCTCCCCGGATCAACCAGATCAAATGAAACCGGTTCGTAGAGATGCCAGATGTCATTTTTCCAGGCAAAGCGAAAATCGTATTGATAGTCTTTGGTTTCAATTTTCTTCTCCGCCAGCTTTTCCACCGTTCTTCCGAGTCTGGCCTTGAATGGCTTGGCGATTTCCTCGTCGCTGCGGCTCGCCTGTTCCGCGCCCGCAACGTACCGCTCGACATATCTTTTATACAATTGGTCCAGAGTCTTCGACGGCTCGTCTGTAAAGCCGCCACCCGGTTCGGACCATTGCAGCGAACTGTCGTCCGCCGGCAGAACTTGCCGGACAATTTGGCTCAACGCGGTCGCTGGCGGAATATGCAGGCCGTCTCGAATATCGGCGGAGATTTCCTCAAACCGGCTGGCCATGAAACGCATCAGAGCGCGGTAGTGCAGGTGGTCAATTTTCAAAAAAATCGCGTTCAGCCGTTCGTAAGACGTTGCAAAGCGCGCCTCCAGAAACCGCTGATCGGGCGCAAAGAGCACAACGCCGATGTTGGCGAATTCGCCGGTCACAACGTCATGCACGTAACGAAGTGTGATGGTGCTGTATGTCGTTTTCATCGCAACATGTGTTTTATGCAATTCACCAGATCCTCGCGCTGTTGGCGAGCCTCGCGGAGATAATCACCGACCTGGCCGCAAAAGTCACTTCGATTCCGCCACTCCGCTGGCACAGCATGAACATAACCCCTAATCCGCTCATCCGCCAGCGCCCCCAGTTTTTCCTTGAATGGTCCAAAATTCAATGAACCGCCCCGGAGGCAGTTATAAAAGACGTGCTGCTCGAGAAATCGGAAACTCTCGGCCTTGTCCGCCACCGCCCACGGCCTCGGTGTGCCACCGATGATTGGCAAGGACAAAAACGAAAATGCCTGCTCCTGGTCGTAAACACCCAGCCGGTTGGAACGCGCCCAAAGGTTGGGGTTTCCTGCCCGCCTGTCCGGGTTTTGGATCAACGTGTCGAAGGCAAATACGTGCCGCCGCCGGTATCTTCACACCCCAGCAACAGTGGATGATTTCGACCGGTGGACATCGCCCTGATGAACTGCGTCGCGGTGAGTTGAAGAACCTCCATAATCAGGTGTCGATATCAAGGATTTCGCGCAAGCGTCCTCCTTTGCGTTGAGATGCCGCTGGCCGCCATAAGGTCAAAACTTCAGCGTCTTCACCGCTTCGGTGGCGGCTTCCCATAGTGTGTCGGGGAAAATCCCGATGTAGAGCATGGCACCGATGCAGACTATAAGGGTCATTTTCATCGGGGCGGAGACGGGGATGGCCGAGAGGTCGGCAGGGTCCTTGGACCAGTAGATGGCCCGGATGACGCCAAAATAGTAGTAAAGCGATATGAGGACGCCCACGACGGCGACGCCCGCCAGCCGGAAATAGGCCGGGTCCCGGCCGGCTTGGAGGATGACGGCCTTGAAAAGAAGAAATTTGCCCAGGAACCCAGCCAGGGGCGGGATGCCGGCCAGCGAAACCATCGCCAGCGCCAACCCCGCCGCCAGGAGCGGCGAACGCCGGTGCAACCCCGCCAGAACGCCAATGTCATCGCTGTCGCGCGCCACGATGCAGAGGACGGCGAATGCCGCTGCCAAGGTGAATGAATATCCGGCAAGGTAGTAGAGCACGGCGGCGGCGCCGTCGGCGTTAAGGGCGGAGACGCCGAGCAGGAGGTAGCCGGCGTTGGCGATGCTGGAATAACCCAGGAGGCGCTTCAAACTGCGTTGCGGGATGGCGCAGAGGTTGCC
>PLGF01000159.1 GCA_003138485.1 Verrucomicrobiales bacterium
CACGGAGGACAGGCGCCCTACCGAGGCGTTGATGGCAGATGGGGAGGCTCTTGCCGAGCCTTATGTCTGGCATCGCTCAAAAAATGAGATGCGCCCTCGTCCCCCCCGCTACTCGTTGACCTGAACCACCTTGGCCGGGGCGAAGCCGTTGAACCAGGTGGCCGCGGCGTTATAGCGGCGGACTGGCGTCCGCCGCCGATATGAAAGAGAAGAATATGAACTTCAATAGCCAAGCGAACCGCGAACGAGAGCGGCCCCCGATAAACAGGTGGCTGCCGAAAAAATGCGGCGAACACCAGTTCGCCGCTACGCGGATGTAGCGGCACTCTGGCGAGTGCCGCCATTGTCATTCTCTCCCTGCTGGCTTCCGTAAAGCGCCCAGTTCCAAAGCCGTCCGGCAATTAACTTGGACAGGCGCGGGGTGGCCAATTAGACTGGGAATGCTTGGGCCAGGATACACAATTGACGCCGATGATGGCGCAGTATCGCCGCATCAAGGGCGAATTGCCGCGCGAAGCCCTCCTGCTGTTCCGCCTTGGGGATTTCTATGAGATGTTTTTTGACGACGCCCGGACCGGCGCGCCCCTGCTCAACGTGGCGTTGACGCACCGCGGCGACATCCCCATGTGCGGCATTCCCTTTCACGCCGCCCACGGCTACATCGCCCGGCTCCTGAAGGCGGGGCGCAAAGTGGCCATCTGCGACCAGATGGAGGAGGCGCGGCCCGGCCAACTGGTCAAGCGGGAGATCACGCAAATCCTCAGTCCGGGAGCGCACTTCGACGAACGCCTCCTGGCCCCGGAACGGAATAATTTCCTGGCCGCCCTCTGCGCCTGCGGCAAATCCTTCGGCCTGGCCGCCGCCGATCTCACCACCGGCGATTTCACCGCCACCGAAATCGAGGGCGAACCCGCCCTGCGCGCCGAATTGGAACGCCTGCGCCCGGCGGAAATCATATTCCCCGCCGCCGCCGCGGCCCTGGCCGCGATCGCCGGCGGGCAATCCGCGGTTTTGAATCCGTACGAGGACTGGGTCTTCGCCCCGGAGACCGCGCAGTTTACAGTGCGGGAGCATTTCAAAGTGGCCGCGCTGGACGGTTTTGGGTTGAAGGACCGCCCGGCGGCGGTGGGGGCGGCGGGAGCGGTGATTCATTACTTGACACAGCATTTGCGGCGCGACGTCTCGGCCCTGACACGCCTGTCCTTCTATCAACGCTCGGATTTCATGACGCTGGATTCGGTCTCCTTGCGCAATCTGGAAATCCTCGAACCGCGCCCCGCCGACGCGCCGCGCCAGGCCTGCCTCTACGGCGCGCTCAACCGCACGGTCACCCCGATGGGCGCCCGCCGGTTGCGCGACTGGCTCAGCCAACCGCTGGCCGCCGCCGCCCCCATCGCGCGCCGCCTCGACGCCGTCCGGGCCTGGCTCGACAACACGGCGCTGTTGGATGATTTCCGGCGCGAACTGGCCGAGGTGCGAGACCTCGAACGAACGCTTGGCCGGCTCACCGCCGGTTCGGGCAACGGACGCGATCTGCTGGCCCTGCGGCGGGGTTTGGAAAAAATTCCCGCCCTCAAACAACTTCTGGCCCGCCTGCAACCGCCCTGTTCCGCCCCGGCGTTGCCCGCCCTCCAGGAGCAATCGCCGTCCCGCCCGGAACTCATCGACGAACTGGCCGCGCAACTTGCCGACGCGCCGGACCTTGTCGAATTGATCGCCCGCGCCATCGTCGAGGAACCCCCTCTGGCGGTCAAGGAAGGCGGGCTGATCCGCGATGGCTTCGATCTCAGCCTCGACGAATTGCGCCACGCGACGCGCGATGGCAAAGACTGGATTGCCCAGCTTCAGCGCGACGAGATCGCCCGCACCGGGATCGCCTCGCTAAAAGTACGCTTCAATTCGGTCTTCGGTTATTACATCGAAGTGACAAAATCCAATCTCGACAAGGTCCCGGCCGATTACGTGCGAAAACAAACCGTCGCCGGCGGCGAGCGGTTCATCACGCCCGCGTTGAAGGAAAAGGAGGCGAAAATCCTCGGCGCCGAGGAACGGAGCGTCCGGTTGGAGTACGAGTTGTTCCAGCGCGTCCGGGAGCGGGTGCTGGAACAGTTGGCGCGCTTGCAACAGACCGCCGCGACGCTGGCGCCGCTGGACGTGCTGGCCGCCTTCGCCGAGACGGCGCGCCTCCACGATTATTGCCAGCCGGAAATCGCGGCGGACGGAGCCATCGAAATTCGAGACGGGCGCCATCCGGTGCTCGAACAATCTTTGGCCGGGGAACGGTTTGTTCCCAACGACGCCCTTCTGGATCACACGCGGCAGCAACTGGTGCTCCTGACCGGCCCCAACATGGCGGGCAAGAGCACCTTCATCCGCCAGGTCGCGCTCATCGCCCTGCTCGCCCACGCCGGTTCCTTTGTTCCGGCCGCGGCGGCGCGCATCGGCCTGATCGACCGCATCTTCACCCGGATTGGCGCGAGCGACGACCTGGCCCGCGGCCAATCGACTTTCATGGTGGAGATGAGCGAAACGGCCAACATCCTCAACCACGCCACCGCCCGCAGTCTTGTTATACTTGACGAAATTGGACGCGGCACCAGCACGTTCGACGGGCTGAGCCTGGCCTGGTCCATTGTCGAGCATCTGCACAATTCCGTCGGCGCCAAGACACTCTTTGCCACGCACTACCACGAATTGACCGAACTGGCCGCCCGCCTCCCGCGCGTGCAGAACTTCAACGTCGCCGTCCGCGAATGGAATGACCAAATCGTCTTCCTCCGCAAAATCGCGGCGGGCGCGACCGACAAGAGTTACGGCATCCAGGTTGCCCGGCTGGCCGGCGTTCCCAAGGCGGTGATCGACCGCGCCAAGGAAATCCTGGCCAATCTGGAGGAATCCGAATTGACACCCGAAGGCAAGGTGCGCCGCCATCCCCGCCACGCTGAAGTGGAGAAGTTGAAAAAACTCGGCCCGCCGCCGCAGATGGATTTGTTCGCATGAGGCGCGTGCTCCTCCACGCCGTCCTGGCTCTGCTGGCTTTGCCGGCACAGGCCCACAAGGCGCAGGTCAGCGATCCGGTCGTGGCGCGCGCCATCGTTGCGCGGGGCGGACGCTTGATAGCGGATTACGGCGGCTGGCAACTCGTTGAAACGGCGCAAACAAACGGCCTCGTGACGCGGGACAATTACAATTTCATTCTCCTCAAATCGGGGCGTCTGGATACTTCCCGGCCGGAAACCCAGGCGCTCCGCCAGGCCGCCGGCTCGTTTTCCGGCAAGCGTCTGCATTTGGTGCAATTTGCCGGACCCGTGCAGCCGGCCTGGCGCCAGGCCTTGCTGGCCGCCCGCCTGCAAATCGTTGATTATATCCCGCACAACGCCTATCTGGTCTATGGCGACGCCCAAGCCATCGCGCAAGTCCAGGCCTGTCCTGCCGCCACCGCCCCCATCCAGTGGGACGGCCGTTTCCTGGAAAACTACAAAACCAACTCGCTCGCGCGCCCCGCGGCTGAGGGCCTGTTCGCAATCCAACTTGTGGCCGATGCCGCCGCCAACGCGGCCACCTTGCAACTGTTGAATCCGCCGATTCAGCGCCGCCGCCTTTTGCATTATCTCAACGTTATCGCTCCTTTGAATCCCGCCCAAACCAGGGCGGTCGCCGCCCGGCCGGATGTGATTTCCATCCAACCGTTGCGCGTGCCGCGCAAACTTTGCGAGCGGCAGGACCAGATTGTCGCGGGAAATTTATCCGGCAACGTGCCCGCCGGCCCCGGCTACCTCGCCTGGCTCGCCGGCGCGGGCTTCACCCAGGAACAATTCAGCGCCTCCTCCTTTGTCGTGGACGTGACCGACAGCGGCATCGACAACGGCACGACCGCGCCGAACCATGTTGGTCTTTACACCGGGGGCGACACCAACGCCGCCAGCCGAGTCGCTTACACCCGCCTGGAAGGGACGCCCAATCCCGGCAGCACGTTGAAGGGATGCGACGGCCACGGCACGATCAACGCGCACATCATCGGCGGATACGACAACCTGTCGGGCTACCCATTTACCGACAACTCGGGTTTCCATTATGGCCTGGGAGTTTGTCCGTTCGTCCAGTTGGGGTCCTCCGTCATTTTTGACCCTTATGACGCCACCTACAATGTCAGCTACAGCCAATTGCAGGACCAGGCCTACCAGAGTGGCGCCCGCATCAGCAACAACAGTTGGGGCTACGACAGTTCCGATGGCGACTATGGCATCGAGTCGCAGGAATTTGACACGCTGGCGCGCGACGCCCAGCCCGCCGGCTCCCCGTATCCGACGCCCGGCAACCAGGAAATGGTCATCGTCTTCGCCGCGGGAAATCTGGGGCCAGCCGGCCAGACCATCGATGAGCCGGCCACGGCCAAGAACGTCATCGCCGTCGGCGCCGCCGACAACGTCCAACCTTTCGGCGGCTACGACGGCTGCAATATTGGCGACAATCAGGCGGACAGCGCGAACGAAATACTTGACCTATCCTCGCGCGGCCCGTGCGCCGATGGACGCCACAAGCCGGACCTGGTGGCCCCCGGCACCCACGTCAGCGGCGGCGTTATTCAAGCCGCCGATCCGGGGCCTCTGGGCACAGCCGATCCGTGTTTCAACCCGGAAGGGTCGATCTGCGGCGGAATTGAAAGTGATTTTTATCCGCCTGGCCAGCAATTCTACACGGCGTCGTCAGGGACCAGCCATGCCAGCCCGTGCGTGGCGGGAGGCTGCGCATTGCTCCGGCAGTACTTCATCAATCAGTCCTGGCTTGCGCCTTCCCCGGCCATGACCAAAGCCTGGCTGATGAATTGCGCCCGCTACATGACCAACGACACGCTTTGGTCGGACGCCCAAGGCATGGGGGAGTTGGACTTGGGCGCCGCCTTTGACGGCGTCCCGCGCATTCACCGCGACCAATTGTCCGTGGATACCTTCACGGCCAGCGGCCAATCGCGCGTCTTCTCCGGCACGGTCGCCAATACCAACCTGCCCTTCCGCGTCACCCTTGCCTGGACTGACGCGCCCGGCAGCACCATTGGCGCGGCCTACAACAACGACCTCGACCTGACCGTCAGCGCCGGCGGCCAGACGTACCTGGGAAACGTGTTCAGCAACGCATGGTCTGTCGCGGGCGGCGCCCCAGACCCCGCCGACAACGTGGAAAGCGTTTTCCTCCCCGCCGGGACCGCCGGGAGTTTCACCGTTTCCGTTGCCGCCACCAGCATCAATTCCATCGGCGTCCCCAATGGCAGCAACGGCCTGACGCAGGACTTTGCCCTGGTGATTGACAACGCGACCGGGGTTGGACCGCCCGTGATTGTTCCCGCCGGCGCGTGGGTGATTGCGGAAAGCTGTTTGCCAACCAACGGCGTGATCGATCCGGGCGAAACCGTGACGGTCCTCTTTGCGCTTCAAAACCTGGGCACAATCGATACGACCAATTTGGTTGCGACGCTCTCCTCCTCCGGCGGGGTCCTCTCCCCCAGCGGCCCGGCGGCTTGCGGGGTCGCGCCCGCGGGCGGCGCTCCCGTGAAGACGGCGTTCTCGTTCACGGCCGGCGGCAATTGCGGCGGAACGCTCACGGCCGCGCTCCAGTTGCAGGACGGCCCGGCCAGCCTCGGAACCGCGCAGTTCACCTTTACGCTGGGCCAGTACATTTCTTATGTGGATTTGACACAGAATTTCGACGGCGTCACCCATCCCTCGTTGTCGTCCGGCTGGACCACGGCGGTGGAGGGCGGCCAGGTCCCCTGGGTCACCACCAGTGACGCTGCCGATTCCGCGCCCAACTCGGTTTTTGCCACGGCAGTCACCAATGCCGGCATCGCCGATCTGGTTTCCCCCTCGTTCCTTGTCGCCACAACGGCGGCGCAACTGGTCTTTCGCCAGAGCATCAACCTCGAGGCCAATCCTTATGACCCGGCGGAAGCGTTCGACGGCGGCGTCCTGGAAATCCAGATTGGCACCAACGCTTTCAGCGATCTGCTGGCGGCCGGCGGCGCCTTTCTGACCAACGGCTACGCGCAAACCATTGTCGCGGACACCGGCAATCCCCTGGCGGGGCGGGCCGCGTGGAGTGGTGATTCCCAAGGCTTCATCACGACGGTCGCCAGCCTTCCGCCGGCGGCAGCCGGGCAGCAGGCGCGGCTGAGGTGGCGGTGCGCCACGGACATTGGCAACGCCTACGGCTCGGTCGGCTGGTGGGTGGACACCGTCGCGGTGAATGACGGCGGAAGATTTGATTGCTGCGGCGGCCCGCGGGCGCCCGTGATCGAGAATCCGTTCGCGCAAGGGACCAATTTCATTTTCTCCCTCCAAACCGTCAGCAACCAATCCTACGTTGTCGAGTACAACAACGCCCTGACCAACGGCGCCTGGACGCACGGGCAGTCCTTCGTTGGCGACGGCGCGCTGCGCCTCGTCACCAACGCCCTCACCGGCGCGCAGGGCTACTACCGGTTGGCCTCGCCATGAACAAAGCGTTGACAACGGCCTCCGCCGTCGCGCGCGACAACGACGGGGTGCAAGCGCGCTTTTTGCTCGGACCCGCCGGAACGGGAAAGACTTTCCAGTGTCTGGCGGAAATTCGCCAGGCCCTTCTGGCGGAGCCGGACGGCCCGCCGCTCTTGCTGCTGGCGCCCAAGCAGGCCACCTTCCAGTTGGAACGGCAACTCCTGGCCGATCCGGCGATGCCCGGATACACCCGCTTGCAGATTCTCTCCTTCGAGCGTCTGGCCGATTTTGTCCTCGAACAGTTGCGCCGGCCCGCTCCGCCGCTGCTGTCCGAAGAGGGACGCACGATGGTCTTGCGCGCGTTGCTGGCGCGGCGGCGGAAGGAATTGCAAATCTTCCGCGCCAGCGCGGGCCTGGCGGGCTTCGCGCGCCGGCTCAGTATCCAATTGCGCGAGTTGCAACGGCGCCGTCTGGCCCCCGAAAGCCTCCGCGCTTTGGCCGCGCTTCCCGCCGCGGGCGCGGCCCTCCGGCGCAAACTCGAAGACCTCTCCCGCCTGCTGCAAGACTACCTGGACTGGCTGCGTCAACACGATTTGCGCGACGCCGATTCCCTGCTGGACCTCGCGGCGGACGCCCTGCGAGGGCCCGCCGCCCATTCCCTTTCCATCTCCGCCCTGTGGCTGGACGGCTTCGCCGAGATGACGCCGCAAGAATTGGACTTGCTGGCCGCCTTGGCGCCGCGCTGCCGGAAATTGACGCTGGCCTTTTGCATTGAAGGCGCACCCTCCGGCGCGAAAACCTCCTGGCTTTCCATTTGGAACGGGATCGGCAAGACCTTTGAGCAATGCAGGACCCGGCTCTCCGCGTTGCCCGGCGCCTGCGTGACGGAGCAGGTCCTGCTCCGCGGCGAATCGGCCGGGCGCTTCGCGGGGAACCCCGTCTTGCGCCATCTGGAGGAGCATTGGACGCAACCGGCCGCCTTCCCCGACGACCCCAGTGTCAAGTTGAACGATTCGCTGCGCCTGGCCCTTTGCGCCGACCCGGCCGCCGAAGCCGTCCTGGCCGCCCGCGAGATTCTGCGGTTCGCGCGTGCCGGCGGGCGCCTGCGCGAGACGGCCGTCCTGCTCCGCGGCATGGAGGGGTACGACGCTCATTTGCGCCGCGTCTTTGCCCGCTACCAAATCCCCTTTTTTCTCGACCGCCGCGAACCGGTCGCGCAGCACCCGCTGGCCGAGTTGACACGCAGCGCCTTGCGCGCGGTGGTTTTCGGCTGGCGCCATGATGATTGGTTCGGCGCCCTCAAGACAGGCCTGGTCACGCCCGACGAAGAAGGCATCGACCGGCTCGAGAATGAAGCGCTCGCCCGCGGTTGGGAGGGCGAGGCTTGGTTTGCGCCGCTGCCGCCCGACAACAACGCGTCGGACTGGGCCGAGCGGTTGCGCCAGAAGTGGCTTCCTCCGCTGGCCAGATTTCGGCATCTCCTTTCCCCAAGCCCATCGTTCCGGCCCGACGGCCCGCAACTGGCCCAAGCCCTCCGCCAGCTCTGGCGCGATCTGGCCGTGGAAAAGACGCTCGAAGACTGGAGCGCCGGCCCGCCCCAAGACGGCGCTGTCCACGCCACCGTCTGGCAGCAGTTGAACGCCTGGCTGGACGATGTCGCCCTGGCCTTTGCCGGCGAATCGATGCCCCTGCGCGAGTGGCTGCCCATTCTGGAGACCGGCTTGACCAGCCTGAGCGTCGGCGTCATTCCGCCCGCCCTGGACCAGGTTTTGATTGGAACCATTGACCGCTCGCGCAACCCCGATTTGAAACTGGTCCTGCTGCTGGGCGTCAACGAATCGGTCTTCCCCGCCACCCCTTCCGCCGGCAATCTGCTCAACGACGCCGACCGCGAGGAGCTTGGCCAGTGGGAGATTTTCCTGGGCCCCTCCCGCCGCGAGTTTCTCAGCCGCGAACGGTTCCTGGGCTACATCGCCTGCACCCGCTCGCGCCAGCGCCTGGTGCTGACTTGCGCGCAACGGGACGACGCCGGCCAGCCGCTCAACCCTTCTCCTTTCTTCTCCCATCTGCGCGGCCTGTTCCCGCAACTGCGCGTCGAACAGTTCGCCCAGCCGGATTGGGCGCGGGCGGAGCACCCGTGCGAATTGGCCGGCCAAATCACCCGTGTCAATACTCTGATGCCCGTCTTGCGCGCGCTGCTGGAACGCCCCGCCTTTGCCGCCCTCCGCGAACAACTGGCCCTGCTCCCGGCCGCCGGCGGGTTGGACCGTCTTTCGCCGGCAGCGGCCGCGGAACTTTACGGGCCGGCCTTGCGCACCTCCGTCAGCCGCCTGGAGGAATTCGCCGCCTGCTCCTTCAAATTCTTCGTCCACTCCGGCCTCCGCGCCGAAGAGCGCCTGCGCTTTGAGCTGGACGTCCGAGAACGGGGCAGCTTCCAGCACGCCGTCCTGGCCCGCTTCCACGACCAGTTGAGACAAGAAGAAAAAAACTGGCGCGACCTTTCGCCCGACCAGGCCCGCCGGCGCGTCCGCGAGTGCGTCGCCGAACTGACCCCGCAATTCCACGAGGGCCTGCTCGCCGCCCGCGCCCAAACCCGCTTTGCCGCCCGCGCCGTCGCCGACGCGCTGCAAGACTTCATCGCGGCCACCGTCGGCTGGATGGACCATTACCGGTTCGATCCGCGCGAAGTCGAACTGCGCTTCGGAGGCGAGGGCGCCAGGCTCCCCGCCTGGGAACTGGATTTGGCCGCGGGCCGCCGCCTGCTCCTGCGCGGCATCATCGACCGCGTCGATCTCTGCCGCCGCGACGCCGCGGACGAGGCGCTGACGGTTGTGATCGATTACAAATCCAGCGCGCGGAAGCTGGACAAAACCTTGATGGCGCACGGCCTTCAACTCCAACTGGCCGCCTACCTCGGCGTGCTCCGGCAGTTGGCGGAACCCAAGACTGTCTTCGGCGTCGGGCGCCTTGTGCCGGCCGGGGTCTTCTACGTCAATTTGCGCGGCCAGACCGAGCGGGGCGAGACGCGCACGGAGGTGCTGGCCACGCGCGAGGAATTCCAGCGCCGGCGCTACCAGCACAGCGGCAGGTTCGACGCCTCCGCTCTCCCCTGGCTCGATAGCTGTCAAACAAATGAATCCGCCCAGTTCAATTTCAAGCGCAAGGCCGACGGCCGGCCCGACGCCCGGAGCGCCGACGTGCTGTCCCCGCAGGATTTTCGGAACCTGCTCGACCACGTCGAGTCCGAGTTGATCCGGATGGGCCGGGAGATTTACGAGGGGGCCCTCCAGCCCAACCCGTTCCAAAAGGGCCGCGAACGCGCCTGCGACCACTGCGACTACGCGGGCATCTGCCGTTTCGACCCCTGGACCGATACCTACCGCGTCCTTGCCAAGCCGGGGGATTATTAAGGTGCACAAGGGTGCACAAGCCTGCATAACCGCCCCGCGCCGCGGGGCGGAAAAGCACACCACTGGATTCGCCGGACGCTCATTCGCAACACCAGAACCGCGCGCCTGCCATCCCTTCTCCCAGCCTGTCCGCCAAAGCCTTGGCGACGGCGGAGGGAGTTCAGGATGAGGGCGATCCCCGCTGAATTCTGTCCCGCGCCCGCAAACCCCCTTGCGCCGCAACAAAACCACCGTAATTTACCGTAATTTTTT
>PLGF01000077.1 GCA_003138485.1 Verrucomicrobiales bacterium
TAATCAATAAAGTATCGATTACAACGTGTTGCGCCGCAGGCTTAATGATCGGGACTCTTTTCGCTGCGGATTCGAACCCGCCAAAGATCGGCGGACCACTCACGTATGGAGAGGCGTGGGGAGCGGTCACAAATGAGTTTTCCGCGGGAATACGGTGGTGGACCATGCCTACGAAAGACGAGGTCCTGAATATATACATTAAGACTTCAAACACGAACGCGGAATGGGGTTACTTCGTACCGGCGGATTATAAGCTCGCGAAAGCGGAGTTGCGAGATACGAACGGAGTGCTGCTTATCCCCATCAAAGGGAAAGAACTCGACGGTGAGCTGCCCGAGATGATACTCTACAAAGATTTCCCCCGCCTGCCGGCAAAACATGCGCATCAGCCCCCTGGCCAATTGTTCGGTTCGCTTTTGCTGCGTCCAAATGAACCCACCCTGTTCTGGGAACACTTTATGCACGATATCTATCACATCGAGAAGGACGGGGAATATACGTTAACAATCTGTGTCTCTCTTTACCACATGACAGATGACCAAAAGGCATTTACGCGCATGGATTTGCCGAGCGTGAGCATTCCGATGCACCTCGGCGCCTCTGATAACATGATCGTCATCAAGCCCTACACTCCCCCTCAGAAATAGCGACGTGAAGACCATTGCGGACGAGAAGATATTGGGGCCGTACTTGAGGTCAAACGCGCCATTGGGGTCGTAGTTAAACATTTAACATTTCGCTTGCCCCGGGCTCTGGGCGGGGCGAGTGGCAGTCAATGCTATTTGCACTTTCACGGTTTGACGCGCATTCACCGGGCGGATCGTGGGGATTTTCGCAAGCGGTAAAGGAGGGTCCCCCTGTTGGTTGCCAACGGGCCGTGATACGATGAGGGGAGAATTCTCTGAATTGCCCCCTACGGCGAGCGGACGGTGTAGAAGAGTTGCGGAGCGTTCGTCGCCGGCTGGGAGGTGAACTGGAATTGGCCTGGGGTGGTGTTTGTGGCTGTGCCCGCCACGGTCCAGTTGGTCAGAGGCAACGACAGGTTGGCGGAGCAGAGGACGGTGAAGGACGCGCCGGGCGTGTTGGTGAAGGCAAACTGCAAAACGCCACCGCCCAGCATCCGCGCAGCGGTGAGGGCGGGCGGTGTGCCGATAATTGGCGCTGCTTGCGTGACGGCAATGCTCTGGCCAAGCAAGGTGATGTTGGCGCTGCGGTTGGAACCGGAGGTGTTGGCCGGGAAGGAGAAACTCACCACCCCATTGGTGATTCCGGTGATCGTCAGCCACGATTGGCTGCTGACAGGCGCGAACGGCGCGAGCAGATTATCCGTGGCGGGCAGGACCACGGGCAAGGAATCGCTGCCGGCGGCCCCACCTTCCAACCTGGGCGTCGGGTCCACGAAGGCGCGCGGCAGTTCTTCGATCTCTTCGTTGAAGGTGTCAGCGATGTAAACGTTGCCAACCCCGTCCACCGCCACCGCTTCGGGTGCATTCAGACCGCCAACCAGTGTGGTCAGGTTGTTGTTGGCCGGCGTCCACTCCTCGATCGCATTGTTGTCGGTGTCGGCGATATAAACATTGCCCGCGCCCTCCACGGCAATGCCTGTGGGATTATTCAACACCGAGGATACCAGCGTGGTCACGATGTTGTTGGCGGGCGTCCACTCACCGATCGCGTTGTTGTCGCTGAAATAGACATTGCCCGCGACGTCCACGGCAACGCCCATGGGATAATTCAACCCCGAGGAAACCAATGTGTTCACCGTGTTGTTGGCTGGCGTCCACTCCTTGATCGCGCTGTGCCCGCTGTCGCCGATATAGACATTGCCCGCGCCGTCCACAGCAACGCCGTTGGGGTCCGCCAATCCCGAGGATACCAGCGTGGTCACGGTATTGCCGGCCGCGATCCACTCCTTGATCGCATAGTTGTAGGTGTCGGCGATATAGACATTGCCTGCGCCGTCCACCGCCAACAATTTGGGAGAATCCAGCCCCGATGGCACCAATGTGCTCACGGTGTTGTTGTCCGGCGTCCACTCCTTGATCGCGCTGTGGTAGGAATCGGCAATATAGACGTTGCCCGCGCCGTCCACCGCGACGCCATCGGGAAAACGAAGTCCTGATGAAACCAGCGCCGTCAACGTGCCAGCGGCGACATAGGTTGAACCGGCCTGGGTGACGGTGAGGGTTTGGCCGCCGATGGTGAGGGCGGCGGAGCGTGTCGCGCCCGGATTGGCATCGTAACTGAAAACGACAGTGGTGCTGCCTGTTCCGCCTTGATCCGCCGCGTCGAGATGCAGCCAAGTGGCGTTCGCATTGGCCGTCCAGGCACCTGTCGCGGGCGTGACCCCGAGCACGACGCTGTCAGTTCCTGCTGTCGGGCCTTCCAAACGCGCGGTTGTGCCGAGGGAATGCGTGACGGTGAAGGTGAGGCCAGCCTGGGTGACGAGAATGGATTGGCCGAGCAAGGTGATAAAAGCCGTGCGGACGGAGCCGGCATTGGCAGTGAAGGAAAAACTCACCACGCCGTTTGTGATGCCGGTGATCGTCAGCCATGACTGGTCACTGGTGGGAGCAAACGGGGCGAGCAGATTGGCTGTGGCTGGCAAAACCACTGGCAAGGAATCGTTGCCGGCTGCCGCGCCTTCCGATCTGGCGGTCGGGTCCACGAACACATACGGCAGTTCTGACAGGGTTAGGTTGGGACCGCCCCCAATGTAAACACTGCCTGTGCCGTCCACCGCCACGCCATCGGGAGGGACACCCGACATGGAAACCAATGTGCTTACGGTGTTGCTGGCCGCCGTCCACTCCTTGACCGCATAGTTGGCGATGTCGTTAATGTAAACATTACCCGATCCGTCCACCGCCACGCCATTGGGATAACTTAACCCCGAAGACACCAAGGTGGTGACGCTGCCGTTGGCCGCCGTCCACTCCTTGATTGCGTCGTTGCCGTAGTCGGCGATATAAACATTGCCAGCCGTGTCCACCGCCACGCCTATGGGAGAACTCAACCCCGAGGACACCAAGGTGGTCACGGTGCCGTTGGCCGCCGTCCACTCCTTGATAGCGTTGTTGCCGGGATCAGCGATGTAAACGTTGCCCGCCGTGTCCACGGCCACTCCTATGGGGTAACTCAACCCCGAGGACACCAAGGTGGTGACGCTGCCGTTGGCCGCTATTCGCTCCTTGATGGCGTTATTGCCGAAATCGGCGATATAGATATTGCCCGCGCCGTCCGCAGCCAGGATATTGCCCGCGCCGCTATTGATCAGGTTCGGAAATTCACTGAATCCGGCAACACCAATTTGGGCCAGCGAGTTGTTTGTCAATTTCCACTCATCGATCCAGCAGTCGCCGCCTAAATAGTAGTCAGAAAACAGGGTGTAAACATTGCCCGCGCCATCCACTGCCGCGGCAAAGGGTCCTACCGTGTCCGCAGGGAAGGGCATCTCAGGCAGCAGCGTGGTGAGCGGCCCAGCCGCGACATAAGTTGAACCGGCCTGGGTGACGGTGAGGGTTTGGCCCGCGATGGTGAGAGTGCCGGAGCGTGTCGCGCCCGGATTGGCATCGTAGCTGAAAATCAAATTGGTGCTGCCCGTGCCGCTTTGATTCGACGGGCTGAGATGCAGCCATGTGGCGTTCGACGTGGCCGTCCAAGCCCCTGTGGCGGGCGTGACCGCAAGCACCACGCTATCGCTTCCCGCAGACGAACCAACCAGGAGATTGGTCGTGCCCAGGGCGAAATTGGTGGTTTGCGCCTCGGCACTCAAGGCCAGCCACACAAGGGCGAGGAAGACGGCGCATACGCGCAAACAGCGGTGAGGGCAGATGACGAACAGGGCCGATCTGGGATTGGAAGGTTTCGGCATATTTTCCCTTTCAGTGACAAGCAAAAAACCACCGCACAGCGGACACTTTGCAGACTTTCTAATACAAAACGAACGCATTTGCAACGGATTTTCTGAGGAGTCGGCTTCGTCTGGCGCGAGAGGCGCAACTTTTGCTTGGCGGGGGGGTTATATGAGGGCAAATTGACTGCTGTTGCAATCGATTTATGGCCCAATTCCAATATAAAGCCCGACGCCGAGACGGCCAAACGGTCACCGGCATCCTGGAAGTCGCGGATCGGGGCGCGGCGCTGACGCAGATTGACCGCCTGGGCTTGTTCCCCATCGCGGTCGAAATGGCCAAGGGTGCGGCTGCGGTTGCAGCGGAACGGCCCAGTGGCGCGAAGGTATCCTGGACCGAGTCGCTGCCGCCGAGCATACGCCCGTATTTCAACCGGCAGCGGAAACCCAAATTGCAGGAATTGGCGACGTTCACCAACCAGTTGGCCAACCTGCTCAAATCGGGCATGCCGCTGACGGTCGCGCTCAACAGCATGACGCACCTGGAGACCAAAGGCATTTCGGCAGAGGTCAGCCGACAGCTCAAACAGGAAGTCACCGAGGGCAAGGGCCTCTCGGAGGCCATGGCCAAACAGCCGGTCATCTTCTCCGATCTCTACGTCAACATGGTCAAGGCGGGCGAGCAAAGCGGGGCGCTGGTGGAGGTGCTTCGCCGGATGGGCGACCACTTTGAGCGTTTTTCCGAGGTGCAGTCCAAATTCACCTCGGCGATGATCTACCCGGCCTTTGTCTGCTGCGTGGGGATAGCCATCTGCATTTTCTTTATGACGGTGATGCTGCCCAGTTTTCTGAAGCTGTTCGACGGGCTGCACGTGCAATTGCCGCTGACGACGCGCATGTTGATCGGTTTGAACATGTTCTTCAAACATTGGTGGTGGGTGCTGCTGCTCATCGTCATTGCCATCGCCATCCTGTTCAACCGCTTCCGCGCCTCCGAAAACGGCAAGCGCACGCTGGATCACTGGCGCTTGAACGCGCCCATCTTCGGAAAGGTGATGCGCATGCACATTTTCGGTCAGTTTACCCGCACGCTCTCCACGCTCCTGCAAAACGGCGTGCCGGTCTTGACGGCCCTGAATATCACCGAGCAGATCATTTCCAATTCCATCGTGCGCGACGCCATTGCCAGAACGCGCCAGGAAGTCACCGACGGCAAAACGCTGGCGCAACCGCTGGCGCGCAGCAAGGTGTTTCCGCAATTGATGGTGGATTTGATCAAGATCGGCGAGGAAACCGGCGACGTGGCCGGGGCCTTGAACAACCTGGCGGAAACCTACGAGAACGAGCTGCAGCTCGCCTTGCGAGTGATGACAAACATGATCGAGCCAGTCATTATCTGCATCATGGCGATGGGAGTCGGATTCCTGCTCATCAGCGTCCTCTCGGCCCTCTTCGCCATCACTTCCAGCATTTCGGCCCGATGAAGCACTGGCCCTCACAACGCGGCGGGTTCACTCTGATCGAGATCATGATGGTTGTGGCGATTATCGGGCTGACCTTGAGCATGAGCATCCCCTCCTTTGTCCGCGCCATCCGCAAGGAAGGAATGGGCAAGGCGGAAAGCGAGTTGGTGGAGGCCTGCCAGAGCGCCCGGCGCCAGGCGATCATGAACAATCAGATTGCCCAATTGGTGCTCCATCCCCTGGACGGATCATTCGAGGTGCCGGGAGCCTTCGAGCGCAAGGAATTCTCGCGCGACATTGCCATCGATATCCTGGGCGTCAATTTCATCGAATTCCAAAAGGCGCAGGAAGCCCGGGTGCGCTTTTATCCCAATGGAACGAGCGATGAGTTTACGATAGTCATTCATGCGGGCGACGGGGCGGTGCGCAAGATTTATCTGGACACAGTGACCGCGCTGACGGTCGTGGAGACAATACGATGAAACCACGCGACAACACGGCCGCATTCACGCTGGTGGAAGTCATGATAGCCATAGCGATCTTCTTCATGGCGATGTTTGCCATCCTGGGCGTGATGAGCGCCGGGGTGCATGCCGCCGCGATCCTGCGCAACAGCGGCCCCACGGCGGGCATGGTCGCGGCGGAATTGTCGCAGAGCAACGCTTTGGAGGAAGGGTCCTTTTCGGGGAACTTCAAAGACATCGACATCTATAGGAACTACCACTGGGTTGAAGACGTCCGGAAAGTCACGACCAACGGGCTGTTCCAGGTGGACTTCGTGGTGGTGGACCCCAATGGCGTCCAAAGCTCCATCTTGAGCACGCTTTTCTACCGGCCGGATTCAAAGAACGGCATGGGACTTCAGCAGCACTGAATTATGCGCGCGCCAAACTCCAGCGGGGCACACCGGGCGGCCTTCACCTTGTTGGAAGTGATCATCTCCATTACTGTCTTTAGCTTCATCATGGTCAGCGTCCTCTCCTGCTGGAAAGTCATCGTCACCGGGAAGATCGTCTCCGAGCAGGCGGCGGCCGCGGCGCAACGGGCGCGGATTGGCATCAAATCGGTCGAGGAGGCGTTGGAATGCGCCGAAATTTCACAAAACAATATCCAATACTATGCCTTCCTGACCGACACGTCCGAGAAATTTGCCTCTCTCAGTCTGGCGGCCCGCTTGCCGGCGGCCTTTCCCGGTTCGCCACTGTTTGGCGACAATGTGATCCGCCGTGTCACCTTTGACGTCGAACGGGGAAACGACGGGCATGACAATCTGGTGATGACCCAATCGCCCTTGCTGGAGGCGGTCGATGCGGCCAACCCCGCCTACCCCATCATTCTGGCCCGCGATGTCAACATCTTCACGCTCGAATTCTGGTCCACCAACGAAGATGCTTGGGTGGTGGCTTGGGAGGGTCGCAATGGTCCGATCACCAACCAGCTTCCGCCCTCGGTGCGCGTCACCCTGGGGTGCGGCCACTCGGCGGAGCATCCCGACACGCCCTACGTTGTCTATGTCCGCGAGGTCGCCATACCGGCTGTAGCCCATTGAAAACTCTGACCGCCAAACCCGCCACGCCCGCCGGATTCGCGTTGATTCTGGTGATGATCACCATCATCTCCCTGACCGCCCTGGTCGCCTCCTTCGCCTTGTCAATGAACACGGAGGTGCGCCTGGCGCGCAATGCGGATTACGACCTCGAACTGGAATGGATGGGGCGTTCGGGCATCGAGCTGGCAAGGTTCGCGCTGGCCAACAAATGCCCGGAGCAACGGAACATCGACGCGCTGAACCAGTTTTGGGCCGGGGGCACCGCGCCATGCAGCAATGACCTGCCCGCCATCTCGCTCAAGGACGTGCCTATGGGCCAGGGCCGCTTTTCGGTGAGCATCACCGACATGGAGCGCAAGTGGGACATCAACGTGGTCGCCAATCCGCGGTCGCCGCAGATGGAAGTCCTTCAGAAAGCGCTGGCCGAGGTGGGCGTGACCGACGCCGGGCTTTCCTCCACCATCAGGGATTCGATCCTGGACTGGTGCAACCCCGGCGCCACCCCGCGCTTCAGCGGAGCCAAGGACGAGTATTACAATCATCTCAGCCCGCCTTACTATTGCAAGAACGGCTGGGTGGATGACTTGTCAGAACTGCTCCTGGTCAAAGGAGTCAGCCCGGAAATCTACTGGGGTTCCAATTCCACCAACCATCCTCCTTCCGCTTATCAACAACATGGCGGCGGCGCGTTTGACAACCCAACCTCCGGCGTTCGTTCCGGCTTCCACAACAAGGACGAACCGCTCTACCCGGTGGGCCTCCACGATCTCTTTTCCCCCATGGGCGGGCCGCTCAACGTCAACACCGCGGACCTCAAGACTCTCCAACTGATCCCCGGCATTGACGAAGCGGCCGCGCAGGAAATCATCCGCCGCCGGGCGGGGCCGGATGGAATCGATGGCACCGAGGACGACGCGCCGTTTCAGAACCCCGGCGAAATCAACGGCCTCAATGTCTCCGGCGCGCCGCAGCCAGGCAACCCGGCGCAGAATCTGGCCAGCTACATAGGCGTGCGCAGCTACTCCTTTGAGGTGCGGGTTGACGCAGAGATCAATGGCTACAAACGCAGCTTTTACGGCGTGCTCAGCCGCGCCGCCGGCAACGCCCAGAAAATTCAATGCGTGAAGTTTTATTGGGAGTAGTCGCGCCCAGCGCCTCTCACTTCCTGCCAATCCGACGGGCGCGGATGCGCTGGAATGACTAATGACTAAGCACTAATGACGAAAGAATGACGAAGCCCGAATGTCTAAAGCGGCATCGAGTGGCCATTTCGTCATTGAGTCATTTGGGAATTCTTTCGTCATTAGGATTTCGTCATTAGTCATTCTCCCTCCTTTCGCTCTTTGACTGCGCCGGATTATGTCCAAAAACCGGGGCGCGCCAATGGAGTTGCCATCCGCCCCGGATGCCCCTACCTTGCGCTGTTGTTATGGAAAACCTGCTGATTATCGGCTCCGGCTGCGCCGGCCTGACCGCGGCGATTTACGCCGCCCGCTCCAACCTCTCGCCCATGGTCGTCACCGGCACCATGCCCGGCGGCTTGCTCACAACCACCAGCACCGTGGAGAACTACCCCGGTTTCCCCGAAGGAATCGACGGCTACGAACTGATGCTGCGCATGCAAAAACAGGCTGAACGCTTCGGCGCGCGCATCAAAACGTTGCAGACAATCGAGGCGGTCGATTTCTCCCGCCGGCCCTTTGTCCTCACCGTCGATGGCGAGAAGATCGAGGCCCAATCGGTCATCATCGCCAGCGGCGCCAGCCACCGCCACCTCGGATTGGAAAGCGAACGCCTCCTGGAAAAGAAAGGTGTGACCTATTGCGCCACTTGCGACGGCGCCTTTCCCGCCTTCCGCAATCAACCCCTGGTAGTCGTCGGCGGCGGCGATTCGGCCTGCGAGGAGGCTCTTTACCTGACCCGGTTTGCCTCCGAAATTCACCTCGTCCATCGCCGCGACAGCTTGCGCGCCTCCAAGATCATGGCCGGCCGGACCTTGAGCCAGCCCAAGATCAAGCCCGTCTGGGACTCCGCCGTGACGGAAATCCTGGACGTGAAGCTGGACAAAGTCACCGGTGTGCGGCTTAAGAACCTCAAAACCGGCAACGAGACCGTCCTGGCCTGCGCCGGAGTTTTCGTCGCCATCGGGCATGTTCCCAACACGCAATTGTTCAAGGGCGTCATCGACATGGACGACGCCGGCTACATCATCCCCAAAAAAGGAACGGCGACCAACATCCCCGGGGTCTTTGTGGCCGGGGATTGCTCGGACCACGCCTATCGGCAAGCCGTGACCGCCGCCGGCCTGGGCTGCGCCGCGGCCATCGACGCCGAGCGCTTCCTAGCCAGCCAGGGAGGTTGACACCCGAAGATCAACGCGACCGGCCAGTTTCGAGAATTACACATGGCAATGCCATTGCAACGGGCTTTTCGATCTGCCAACCGCCGCGAGAGTAAGAATTCGCCATGCCCTGCCGGGGCGGGGGTCATTCAATTATTTGATGGCCCTGTCCAAGGGCCAAGCCTTAATCTAATCGCAATATGACTCCACTGACGCGCTGGACCGCTTGTTTCCTCGTGGCCGCCCTTCCAATGGCGGTGTTCGCCCAAGCTCCCGTCTCGCCGGGAGCGGCCCTCCAACATCGCTATAGCTTCACCAGTGACGCCTCGGACTCCGTCGGCCACGCCAACGGCACTCTGGAAGGAGCGGCAGTGGTCAGCGGTGGGCAGGTCCATCTCAATGGGACGAAGGGCACTTACGTGAATTTACCGGGTGGTCTGATCGCTGGCGACAAAGCGGTGACTTTTGAATTCTGGGCCAGTCTTGGCACAAACCGGGGCTGGTGCCGGGTCTTCGATCAAGGGTCCGATACCATGGTTAACGGCGGGCGACTGGACCTCTATTTCTCCCCGCATAGTGGGGCGGGGGATTTTCGCCTCACTGTGATGGATCCCAATCCATCCGAGCGCGTCGTTCGCGTCCGGGGCAATCTTGACAATCAAACCAATCTCTACGTCGCCTGCGTTCTCGATCCCCCCTCCGGTTTTATGGGAATTTTTACGAACGGGATCCTGGCCGTCTCGACCAACCGCTTGACGTCGTTGGAAAGCGTCTCGACCAACCGCTTCTTCCTTGGACGGTCCCTTTTTCCAAACGATCCTCCGCTTAACGGTTCCATCAGTGAATTTCGCATCTACAACGCCGCCCTGAGCGCCCCCCAAATCTCGGACAATTTCAAGAACGGACCGAACGCCGTGCTCAAGTGAGCGAACGGGTGCGCCCCCCCAAATCACTTGGTGTCCCGCTCCGAATTCCGGCAGACAATTGGGGACGTCGTTAAACATTTGATTCTGCTCAAAAACCTCTAATGCTCAAAAAGCAACAGTTGAAAACACCACCAAATCAGTCCGGTCACTCCAAAAAGATCGCGCACAATCGATCCTGGAGAGTCATTTACTTGACTGCATTTCACGGATTTTTAGTGATTTTTAAAAACAGGGGGTTTCTCAGCAGAATCACTATGGTCTGACCCCTCTGACGAGTTCACCTGGAAGTTTTCGACCAGCGTGTTGTTTGTCCGGTTGATCAGGTTCCCTGCCGGATCGAAGCCGTATTCAAGCTGCTCGTTTAAACGGTTGGTCGTTCCCTCCGCCGCCACGTCGCCCACCACTTGCCGAATGGCGTCATAGGTGACAGTGGCCGTGTTCTCGCCGGTGCGCGACGACAAAATGAAGAAATACCAACTTCCCAGGACCCTTCTGAGGGAGGTTGACGTCTGTCAAGCGACCCTTTGGCCCTGTTCAAATGTTAAATGTTTAAGTACGGCCCCAATGGTTTCCTCCGTATTGAGCCGCTTGGTCCGATGGCGATTGCAGTGGCGCCGTCTCGTTCATCCGCGGCCCCATTGTACCAGTTCGTCCACAGAGGCGCGCCCGAACTGGAGTATGCAACAGTGGCGAAGTCAGCGCTGCCGCTAAAGCCCGTTGCCGAACCAGTCACAAAAACGTCGCCTGCTTCGTTCAAGACCATAGCGGTTGCCTCACAAAAGCCCTCGTTTAAAGAGTCAAAGCGATTGGTCCATGATTGGGCGTGCAGCCGGAGCGACAATAGTGCCAG
The DNA here is from genome assembly GCA_003138485.1 of Verrucomicrobiales bacterium. GTDB lineage: Bacteria > Verrucomicrobiota > Verrucomicrobiia > Limisphaerales > Palsa-1400 > PLGF01. The sequence goes on from PLGF01000077.1 coordinate 10,983, forward strand.
CAACAGGAGTGTTGGGAAAATCCTTTTCATACTAGACAAAATGCTTTTTATGAAGATTTTCTAACGGGTACGACATTGCAACAATTAATTTGAAAAGCCATTTTTAAGTAGCCCCCGTCGTTCGCATCCAAGCAGGGCGACGAGCTTCGTCTCCAAAGAAACCCCAATCAAGCAACGTTTCTTTAAAGCGACTCTCCTTGTACTCCTTGTAAGCATCGAAATTTACGAATGAATAATATATCTTTCGTGATTCAGCGGCTCGTTTGATTTTACCATCGGATTTATGACCTGGATCACCAAGGCAACCGATCACAGCCCCATTCGCACTCCCAAAATCAGGCAAGAAGGCGATACAATTGGCTTCTGTTCCGTCCGCCCCTATCAACGTGTACGGGGCTTCGATCCGCACCGCTAGGGCATCGGCGGCGATCTTCCAAACCTCTGCGAGCACTTGGTTTTTTTCGTCAATCGTCATAATTGCTATTCTCCTGAAACATCCACAGCTTGAACTTGGACCGTGGCTGAATTACCTCCAGCAGTTTCGTAATTTATGTGAGGATACGTGTGCGTGCTAACACCACCTTCGGCATGTCCTGCTTCCGCTCGAATGACCTTGCCGCCTTGTAAGGCGGACAATTGGGGTCGTAGTTAA
>PLGF01000172.1 GCA_003138485.1 Verrucomicrobiales bacterium
AGGAATAATTGTCGTTGACCAGTCCAGCCCCGTCTGCGTGGTCGCGGCAGAAGTGGACAAAATTGTTGCTGTGATTGTGGCGTTTGCAACTGGCGCGCCCTTAGAATCGGTGACGGTGCCCCAAACCGTCTGCGCGGTGGAACTCAGTCCTGCGGTTTCGTAGAAAAAACTGACCGATGGGCTGTTCACGGCCTCTAAATCCGCCGTGCCAGGCCAATCGAAATACTGGTAAGCAGCAACTGGACTCATGATGGGCGAGTTTGTCCCCATATCCGTCTGCGAATCGTAAAACTGATAACTGACGGTCGGGCTTGTGACGACGGAATTGCTCTCGCCGCCTTCGGCATCGAAGTATTGGTAACTGACCACTTCGCTTGAAATCGGGGAATTCGTCCCCAAATCCGTCTGCGAATCGTAAAACTGATAACTCGCAACTGCAGACATCACGTTCGTGATGGTATCCTGGGCGCAAAGTCGCCCGGCAAAAAGGGACACAAACACGAGCGCAGTGAATAGCGAAACGCCACGCCGACCGTTGAGGAGGAGACACCTCATGCGATCAGGCGCTTAATTCCCGGTTGTAGCGGTTGCGTAAATGATTCCACCCCCGCGCGGCATGTTCAACGATACTGTCGCCATGCTTGAGGCTTGAGTCCCGGTAGTATTGTAGCCGACCGCGCTGACGGTCGAGCCGTTTGCCGGTCTTATTGTGACGGTCACGGCTGTGTTCAACGGAAGATTTGCGCAATTTACAACGACCGGAATTGGATCCGACTGCTGGCCTGGAATAGTGGCGTCAGGTGGAACCGGTTGACCGCTCGGACTTGCGCTTACTGGAACCCCGCCGATGCTGGCAATGGAAAGTTGCACCCCTTGCCCTTGTGAAGGAATTATGACGGGTTGGAACCCTTGCGACAGAACACCGATAAGTGACCCTCCAAATGTACTTTGGTATGCGTCTATCCTTATGCGGCCAGCGCCGCCTACGCCCCAAAAAAAATTGGGACTCGAGGCGTCGATCTCTCCCTGTCCTGTAAAAGTAACCGCGACTATTCTTATCCCTCCGCCGCTGCCGACATTACCATTATTCCAAGTGCTATAACCGCCATTTGCGTGCAAGACGCCGTTCATCTGAATGGTGGCAGACGAGGCAATGAGGATTGCCCCCCCTCCGCCACCGCCTCCCCCTCCGCCTGCGCCTCCTCCTCCTGACCCACCAACGAGAGGCAACAAAAAAGGGTTACCATATATCGATCCCGGATATCCTCCCTGTTCCTGCCCTGTTGAACCTTGCGAGCCATAGGAACCGCCGCCGCCCCAAGTCGAAGACGGGCCTCCTCCTCCTGGGCCCTGCCCACCGGTCGGATTGCTTCCGCCACTGCCCCCTGCCCACCCACCGGGTCCGCCGACACCCCCTATCCCACCACTCGTATTCTGCCCCGAGACAATAATGGAACCGTTGATCACACAATTGCTTTGCACGAGCCAAGTGACCGGCGTGTTGTTCGCATTTGGAATGAACGACACGGACACGTTTGCCGGAATATTGACGTACGTGTAATTGTAAATCCCAGTCGCGTGGTCGTGCATGTCAATGACGATGTTCGTCGTGTTCGTAATGGCGCTAAAATCCAATGCCCCATCGCTGCCGGTGCTGCCACTGTTGACCTGTGCCCAGCCCAATGTCGGCAACCACGCCACCGCGCCGAGCGCGAGTACGAACGACTGAAGAATTTTCCGTGTCATTTGCATATCCTTTCTTTGATTCAGAACATTTTCCCGAGATCGTGAAATAAATTCGCACGCAAGGACTTACCGCGCCCTGCTTTGACGCACCCCGAAGCACCCATCCAGAGATCACACCAAGCCGTGCCCGATGGGCGCGACCTCGGTCGGTTCTCTTCACTGAAAACTCGCGGTTTTCAGGCGTGACCCCAGCCGAAGCCGCAAATCTGTTTTTCAATTGTTTAAATCACATACGTCTTTTTCGAGACATCCCCGAATTGAAGGCACAGGTCAGCTCATTATGCAAGCGACAATTTTTGCCTGCTTCTGATCGCGCCCAAACGGTATGGATTCCCCGCCGTGACACCAAAACGCTTTTCCCCTTCTTGCCCTCGTGTCTCGGCCCTTGGCGGGATTGTCCCGGTCCAGCAGCGCTCTTGCTCCCCGCTTGCGCCGGGACATCGAGGGAGGCGACGCATCTGAAACGACTCATCTGCATTTACTCGACCGGGGAGTTCTGGACGTCTTCATGGTTCAGCCAGGACGGCGGCTCGATCCGCGCCAATTGATAATCCCCCGCCATCTGGAACCGGGATCCGGAGTGAACCAGGAACGGGTGCATCGGGGTGGTCTCCGGATTGAACGTCTCCAACTCCTCACGCGTAAATTTCAAGTTCAGGATGTAGGTGTCGATCTGGTCCGTTTCCTGCGCCTTGGGCCGCTGGGTGTAGGCCGCCAGTCGGAGGGTCTGGCATAGCGGCAGGTAGGAAAAAACCTCCGCTGCGATGAAGGCGCATTCCCCGGTCACCAGGTCAAAGTAATTGTGGTTGCGTTCCACCTTGTCCCGCGCCACCTCCCGGATCTCCCCGTTTTTGAGCAGCCTTTTCCGGGTGAACNNCACTGGGTTGCGTCCTGGAATGGAAGGTGCAGGCCGGTGAAAACTTCCGTCAAGGTGTGTTTGATCTCCTCAAGATCGCCGACCGTCAGCCGTTGCAGCCAGGCGATGCGCTCCGTTTCCCGGGTCTCCCATTCCGCTTGGGCCGCCTTCAACTGCTGCTCGTAGTCGGCCAGCAACTTCTGATAGCGTTGCTGGATTTCAGGTTGACGCTCCTGCCACACGGCCGGGAACAGCGTCTTCGCATGGTTCATGGCGAACAACGCCGGCAGCAACCGATACGTGGCTTGGGATTTCACCGACTCGGTCAGGTCGTTGAGGCATTTGGTCTCTTCCTCCGGCCAGACCGGCTCCGGCGGAAGTTGCTGCGCGAATTCAAATGGCCGCTGGGTTTGGGCTTGGATGAAGTCTTCCAGGCTGGGAATTTCAGGGAGCGGCTTCCAGAAGTGGAGCATCTGCTGGTACTGCTCCCACGGGTCATCAATCCCTTGCTGCGCCTCCTTTGCCTTCTCTTCCTGCTCCTGGCGCCGTTGCAAGGCCTCCCACTGGCGGGTGGAGAGGCGGCGTTCCACCGATGGGCGATCGTAGCTCCGTGAGGAACTGTCCAGGCGCTGCCGNNCCTGGCAGGATGCTGACGCGCCGACTAAAACGAAAACCCATAATTAATCAACCGGTCGTACTTCATAGGGGTCATTCATAGGGGTCAAACCGTACTATTGGCTTGTTCATCAAAGGGGGCAGACCATAGCTTTGTCCATTTGTCTTCATTCATTGGCTTTCTTCCAAACGTGAAGTTTGGGTGCCACGCTCTTCCGGCTGCCCATTTGCAGCCGATCGGCGATCTCTTGTATCGTCAGCGCCGTCTCCCGCCGCAGACGCGCCGCCATCGCCAGCTTGCCCGGATCATTCTTGGCTCGACGGCTCAATTCGCCCGGCTTCCAGCGCAATCGTTTCAACTCGCCCGCGATGATCCCCTCGGCGCGCGCCTGGTTCGCCTGCCGCCGCATCTCCCCGGCATGGTTGGGACCCAATTGCCCATGCAGCCGCTCCATCAGTCCCCGCATGAAGGCCTCGCTCCCAAGACACCATCCCCGCCGCATCCCCTTCCATGAACCCGTCTGGCTCTGGGCCGCGCGCCGGCTTTCCATCCGACGCTCAAATTCCCGCCGCCCCGCCTCCGTGTCCCTCCCGCTCCCGTCCACCACCAGCGCCTTGTAACGGCCGCTGAACAGATGCCCGCAAAGCTCGTGCCGATGGTTAAACCGGTTGGAATAGGTGCTCAACAGCCAGCGCATCCCGTCCACCAGATTGCCCCCGGGCGTCTCGACGACCAGATGAAAGGGGTTCCTCATCAAACAATACGCGTGAACAGCGAAGCCGTTCTTGGCGCACGCCTCGCCCAGGGTCTTGAGGAAATCGTGGCGATCCCCCTGGTCCAGAAAGATCGGCTCGCCCTGGTCCCCCCGGCTCATGACGTGATAAATCGCTCCAGGATATTCAATGCGCATCTGGCGCGGCATGAGTGCATCCTGCCCCAGCCTCATCCGCCGCGCAAGCCAGTAAAATGGACAAAGCCAGGGTGAACCCCTTTATCGTTGGAGCAGTCCGGGTTCAATGGCGCGGAGGCGCGGTTGACATCTCCGTTGTTCCGAGCTTGTCCCGCCAAAGCCAGGCGAAGGAGGACCTGTCCTCCGTAGCGCGCAGCGCGAAGGAGGATGTTCCGCCCACGCGCGAGCGTC